>NZ_JBFAIU010000048.1:0-18099 GCF_040654855.1 Asanoa sp. NPDC050611 | reverse complement strand
AGGGCTTCCTCTACGTCGAGGCCCGGACCACCGAGGGCAACCAGTCCGATCCAGAGTCCGCGGTTCAGCGAGATCACCACGGGGATCACCGAGACGGCGAGGCAGGCGACCGCGAGCACCCGGGTGCGGCGCCGGGCGGCCGCGCCGAACACGGCCGCGCAGAACCAGACCATCAGCAGGCAGAAGTTGTTGCCCCAGGTGTTCGTGTAGCCCCAGGGCGCGGCCGGGCGGGGCCGGTCGTCGCCGAGGATGTCGTGGATCTGGGCGGCGTACGGGTGGACGAGGCTGCGGATGAAGCCCTTGTCCCGGATGTGGTCGGGCAGCAGCAGCTCGATCGGCGAGGTGAACTCGAACGTGCCCGCGAAGACGCCGAGCAGCCCGCCGGCGACCGTGACGACGAACAGCCACCCGAGCTGCCGGACCAGCTTGACCAGCGGGAGCTCGCGCTCGTTGAGGTTGCCGGCGTAGAGCAGCACGACGGTCAGGGCCGCGTACTCGCCCAGCCGGAACAGCGCGCCGGGGATCCGGGCCAGCCCGCGCTCGGGCACGGTGCCGGTCGGGTCCGCGCCGAGCACCGCGACGCCGATGACCAGCACGGCCAGGAAGACGACCCAGAACAGGAACCCGGGTGGCAGCCGGACGGCGCGGCCCGCGGCCTGCGCCTTGAGCAGGTACCAGGCCATCGGCACCGCGGCCAGCGGGAAGATCAGCACGCCGAGGCCGAGGGCCCACCACAGGGGATAGAGCAGCAGGATTCCGGACAGCGGCCAGGCCGGCAACCAGACTGCCGCCGCGAGCGGCCGCCACGCGCGGGCGTGGCGGCCGCGGTCACGAAGCGGTGTGCTGACCATTGTTGGCGGCGCGGTCCATGTCGCGGAGCGTGTCGTTGTCGAGCCGGCGCAGCACCGCGGTGTCGGGGTCCGGCTCGTGCTTCGCGCGGGGGTGGGCCGTGCGGTTGCGCAGGCCGCCGGCCACGTTGATGCCCGCGGCGCTCAGGTCGCCCGAGTCGTCGACCGTGGCTCGCGGCCGGGCCCGCGGGACGTCCCGCGCGCGGGTCACGTCGCCGCTCTCGTCGAGGTCGCGCAGGTCGTCGAAGTCCGGCCCGTCGTCGTCGAGGTTGAAGTCGGCCTCGTCGTCGCCGTGCTGTGTCTCGGCGCCCGGCGTCAGCCGCGGGATCACCACGGTGCCGAGCAGCGGGGTGCCGACGCGGGTGAGCTGGGCGACCGCGTCGACGACCTCCGGCCGGCGCGTGCGCCGCAGCTCGACGGTGAGGATCGCGGCGTCGGCCAGCCGGGCCAGGCTCTGCGCGTCGGCGCTGCTGGCCGTGGACGGCGCGTCGATCACGATGTACCAGTCGCGGCGCCGGAGCTGGGCGAGCGCCTGGCGCAGCGCCTGCGACTGGAGCAGCCCGCCGGCGCTGCCGGTGCCGCCCGTGGTGACGACGCGCAGCGACGGCACGCGTGGCGCCCGCTGCACGGCGGCGCGCAGCGGGACCTTGCCGGTCAGCACGTCGCCGAGGCCCGGCGTGGCGCCGACCCCGAACAGCCGGGCCAGCGGCGCGGCGTCGACCAGGCTGTCCGGCAGGTGGGCGCCGAGCAGCACGACCTCGCTGCCGCTGCGCGCCATGGCGGCGGCCAGGTTCGCGGCGACCAGGGTGGACGCGACGCCCCGGCTGGCACCGCTGACGACCACTACGCGGTCCTCGGTGCGCAGGCTGGCCAGCACCTCGTTGCGCAGGCGGTTGAAGGTGCGGCCGCCGGCGGCGTACGGCTGGAAGATCTCGTCGAGGTGCGGCCCGGAGGCGATGGTCAGCTCGGCCAGCACGGGCACGCGGGCGACCCGCTCGACGTCGCCGGCCGCCCGTACGCGCCGGTCGAGCCGCTCCCGGACCACGGCGATGGACAGGCCGAGCAGCAGCCCGAGCATCGCGCCGGTGGCCAGGTTGAGCTTCTTGTTGGGCTTGCTCGGCGTGGTCGGCAGCTGAGCGTCGCTGATGATCTTGCCGGCGCTGACCGTCTCGGTGGTCAGGTCGTTGAGCTTGCCGCTCAGCGAGTTGAGCTGGCTCTGGTTGGTGCTGCGCTGGCTCTCCAGGCTCGGCCGCGACGCGCTCCCGTCCGACAGGCCGGACAGCTTCGAGTTGATCTGGGCCAGGTTCTGGTTGAGCTGCTTGACCTTGGCGGTCAGCGCCGAGATCTGTGCGTCGATCCCGGCCTGGGCGCTGGCCTCGCGGTTGCGCAGGTACGCCTCGGCGAAGGCGTGCGAGCCGGCCTGGGCGCGGGCGGGGTCCGCCGCCTGGTAGGTGATCTCCAGGACGGCGGTGTTCGGCGGGACGGTCACGGAGACGCCCTTCGCCAGCACGTCCGGCGGGTCGCCGGCGCGGAGGAGCTCCGCCGCGCCGACCGCGATCTGGGTGGAGGCGACCAGTTGGGCCTCGGTGTCGAGGTTGATGTCGCCCTTGGTCCGGCCGCCGGCGACGTTGGTGTCCTGGCCGGCGGGTTGCACCAGCACCGAGGTGACCGACTCGTAGGTCTTCGGCATGACCTGGGTCGCGGCGAAGGCGGCGCCGATGCCGAGCCCGCACCCGAGCACGACCAGCCACCACTGCCGGCGCAGCAGGCCGAGGTAGTCGGACAGGTCGGGGGCGTTGGGGCCGGTGGTTTCCACGAAGTATTAAACGGGCGTCACGGGTCTCGCGTAACTCGCCCGTCGGGGGACGAATGGTACAAACGGCTGAGCCGTCAGTCACCCAGAAAAACGGCTAATGCTCCCAAGTAGCTGATTTTGACTAAAGTCCGTCTTATGCACCATCAGCCACGCCGATGGGCAGGCGTCACGATGGAGGGAATTTGATGGCCAGACCACTCGGAGCCAGACCGTGGCGCGTGCCCGCCGCGGCCATCGGCGGACTGACCGCCCTCGCCGTCCTGCTGGGTGTGGGCGGCGCCTTCGGTTCCAGTCCCGACCTCCGGCTGGCGGCCAGCGCCGACGGCTATGCCACGACCACCGGCGAGAGCCCGCGCGGCAGCAGCATCCAGCTGGTCGCCGGCCAGCTGGGCGCCGGGGCCGCGGTCACCTACCTCAAGTTCGACGTCGGCAGGCGGGCCGACCGTGCGCCGGCCCGCGCCGAGATCACGTTGACCCGGCGCGCCGGCGAGCTGCCACCGCTGCTGGAGATCAGCGAGGTGCCGGGCACGTCGTGGCGCGAGGACGGGCTGGACCGGCGGGACGCGCCGCCGCTCGGCTCGGTGATCGCCACGGCCCAGCCCGGGCCGTCCGACCGGACCGTGCGGTTCGACGTGTCATCGGCGGTCAAGGGGCGGGGGACGTACGCGTTCGCGGTCACCGCGGCCGGTGGCGGGCTCGCGGACTTCTTCGACGCGGACGGCGTGCGCACCGCGGAGCGTCTTGCCGCACCGACGCTGCGGGTGTCATGGCAGGACGCGGTGCTGCCGTGGACCGGGGTCGGGCTGGCGGGCCTGCCGGAGTTGCCGTCGTTCCCGCGGCCGAGCCTGCCGCCACCGCCCGACCTGCCGGACCTGCCTGGGGTGCCGGACCTGCCTGGGGTGCCGGACCTGCCCGGCGTGGCGGATCTGCCCGGCGTGCCGGACCTCCCGGGCCTGGACCTGCCTGACCTGCCCGGGGTGCCGTCGGACCCGACCGACGATCCGACCGATGACCCCACCGACGAGCCGACTGACGATCCCACGGACGACCCGACTGCCGTCCCGACCAACGACCCGACGGACGACCCGGCGCCGACCACGGATCCGACGACGGACCCGACCACGCAGCCGACCACCGGGCCGGTCTCGCCGACCCCCGAGCCGGCCGCGCGGTGCAGGGTCGGTGCGAAGCTCGTACCCACGTGTGGGGTGCTCTGGGGTGTCGCGCCCGGTGCGCACACCGACCAGCCGCGCGACCAGGCGCTGGCCGACTTCGAGTCGAACACCCGCCGCACCCAGGCGATCTACCACGCGTACCACCGGGGAACCGAGATCTTCCCGACCTCGATGGAGATGCGGATCGCCCGCGACCCGGCGAAACCGCGGCTGCTCTTCCTCAACTGGAAGCCGAGCGCGAGCTGGGCCAAGATCGCGCGCGGCGACGAGAAGACCGACAACTACCTGGACAAGCTGGCCGAGCACATTCGCGACAACTTCACCGAGCCGTTCTTCTTCACCGTGCACCACGAGCCGGAGAACGACGTGAAGACGGCCAGCGGCTCCGGCTACACGGCCAAGGACTACCGGAACATGTTCCGGTACGTCATCCAGCGGCTGCGCGCGCAGGGCGTGACCAACATGGTCTCGGTGATGGTGCACATGGCCTACATCCCGTGGCTGACGAAGTCGTGGTGGCCGGACCTCTACCCGGGCGACGACGTGGTCGACTGGCTGGCCTGGGACGTCTACGCGCACAGCGAGCCCGGCAAGTACGGCTACGGCGATTTCGCGGAGCTGATGAACCGCAAGTCGAGCAGCGCCCCGAACTGGCCGGGTTTCTACAACTACGCGGCCACGAAGCACCCGAGCAAGCCGTTGATGGTCGCCGAGTGGGGCGTCTGGTACTCGTCCAAGAGCCCCAACCACATGGCCGAGGTGTACGACTCGGTGGCCAAGCAGATCTCGCTGTTCCCGCGGCTGAAGGCGCTCGTCTATTTCGACACGCCGGCCGACCAGAGCGGAAAGGACTCGCGGGTCACCCGCACGTCGAGCGGCCTGGCCGCGTACCGCCGGCTCGGTCAGGAGCCCACGTTCCAGGTGGATGTTTCCCGACGCTGACAGCGGGGAGGCCCGGTCCGGTGTGGACCGGGCCTCCGTGGGGCCGGTTCAGGACAGCTTGGCCAGGTAGTCGGCCAGGGCGTCGTAGGACTGGCCGGCGCCTTCCGACATGCCGGAGTCGATCATGCCGTCGCGCTCCTCCTTGGTGTCGAACCGGGTCACGCTGGTGACGGTGGTCTTGCCGCCCTCCTCGGTCAGCTCCAGCGTCTCCTCGCAGACCTTCCCGGGCATGCCCTCGAACTCGAAGGTCTGCACGATCCGGTCCGGGGCCTGGATGTCCCGGTATTCGCCCCGGAAGGCCCAGTCGCCGTCGGGCGCGTGCTCGACGAAGCGCCAGCGACCGCCGACCCGGAAGTCCATCTGGATGTCGAGCGGGTTGCCCCGGCCCCACCAGTGCTTGATGTGCTCAGGCTCGGAGTGCGCCGCGAACACGAGGGCCTTGGGCGCGTCGAACACCCGGACCATCTTGACCTCGAGGTCGGACGGCGTGGTCACGGTCAGGTTGCCGGTCATCTCAGTTCTCCCTCTGGATCCGTTTCAGGTATTCACCCAGCTCGTCGTAGCGCTCTTCCCAGAAACGCCGGTATTCGGTCACCCAGTCGGCGACCTCGCGCAGGGGTGCCGCGTCGAGTCGGCACGGGCGCCACTGCGCTTCCTTGCCCCGAGTGATCAGGCCGGCCTTCTCGAGCACCTTCAGGTGCTTGGAGACCGCCTGGAGGCTGATCGGGAACGGCTCGGCGATCTGGTTGACCGTCGCCTCGCCCTCCGCGAGCCGGGCCAGGATCGCCCGCCGGGTGGGGTCGGCGAGAGCGCTGAAGACCTCGCTCAGCCGGTCCACGGTCGCCGCCCTTCTCAACCACTCGGTTAATTAACTTCTAGGTTGAATATGCTCCTCGGGGCCCGCGGTGTCAACCCGGTTCGCCGAAATGGGTGAGTGCCCGGGTCCATGGTTCGGACCCGGGCACTCGTCGCGTTTTCGTCAGGCGTACGCCGGTGCCTGGTGGCTCGGGTGTTGCTCGGAGTTCTTGACCTTGCGGGCGCTCCGCAGGACGCTGATGCTGACCGCCAGGGTCCACAGGCTCCAGACGGCGCCCATCGTGGCGGTGGTGCCCCAACCCTGCGCGCTGTAGAAGTCCGCGGCGTCGTCGCCGAAGAAGACCGCGGGCACGAAGGCCAGGTTGACCGCGGCGAGGACGTACGCCGAGCGACCCACCCAGGCGGGCAGGAAGCGCAGTCGGCTCACGGCGATCCCGAGTGCGATCAGCAGCAGCGCCATCAGGAAGCGCGAGATCGCACCCTGCATGAGGTACTGCGCCGCGGCGAACGGCCCCTCGGTGGTCGTGTCGATGTCGAGGTCGACGGAGATGGCGGCGCCGGCCTCCATCGACTGCGGCACGAAGACCATGGCCACCCAGAGCACACCCGCGGTCTGGACGACGGTGGCCAGCCAGTCGTAGCGCGGGTCGACCGTCCGGATCAGGTGCCGCAGCCCCGTGAAGAACACAAGGTAGAGCGTGCATCCGGCGATCCCGATCAGGCTGCGGGTCAGGATGTCCCAGTCGGGCGGGACCTCGTAGATGAAGTAGAGCGGCACCTGCCCGACGATGAACAGGCTGGCCAGCAGGCCGAAGACGCCGGCGGTGCGGCGGGTTGCTGCCTCGCTCACAGCGAGTCCTTTCGATTGGTGTGGCGTTGATGTGACGAGACGTCTCGTCTCGTTGTGACGCTAGGCCTCTCCTGGTGCATCCGTCAAGACGAACCGTCTCGTCTTGTTGCTAGCATCTGTGGCATGACGCAGCCGAACCAGGACCGCCGCAGCGAACGCGCACGCCAGGCGATCATCGAGGCGGCCCTGGACCTGTGCCGCGAACAGGGCCTCGCCCGCACGACGATCGAGGAGATCGCCAAACGGGCGGGAGTCGGCAAGCAGACGATCTACCGCTGGTGGCCGTCGAAGGCGGCGGTGGTCGAAGACGGCGTCAACGAGATGGCCGGCACGGCAACGGACTTCCCGAACACGGGCGACCTGCTGGCGGACCTACGCACCCAGATGCTGGGCGTGGCGAGCATCCTGGCGAGCCCACGCTTCGCGCCGTACCTGAGCCTGATCGGCGCGGCGCAGGACGACCCGGACCTGGCCAGTTCGTTCCTGGACGGGCTGGTCAAGCCACGCGTGGGCGCGGCCCGCGAGCGCCTGCGGGCGGCACAGGAACAGGGCCAACTCCGCGCGGACGCGGACCTGGACGACGTGGTGGAGCTGCTGTACGGCCCGATCTACTACCGGGCCCTGCTTCGCACGCGCCCACCCTCGGCGGATCAGGTCGACGAGATCCTCCGGCTCGCCTTCGCGGGCCTGACTACGTAGGCCGCGCCCGATTCGGCAGCGCGTTCGCGGTCCGCAGCCAGCGTCCGCCGAATAGAAACGGCCCCCTTACGGGGGCCGTCGGGCCAGGGCGACTAAGCCCTGGCGGGGTGAGTCAAGTTTAGCGGAAATCGACGTCAATCTGGCGGTGGCGATGGTGCGCGACGCCCTGTTGGACCGCTTAGACACGGCATTGCTGGTCTCAGCCGACGCCGATCTCGGCCCTGCCATCACCAACGTCCACAACCTCTCCGTCGGCAAGCCGGCGAAGGTCACGCAGGCCCGGCGGTCCGCCACTCGAACGCCCCGCCTATTGGAGCTGAGCGGGCCGCCGGTGGTATTTGGGGCCGTCGGGGTCGTGCATTTCGCCGCGGTAGATGCCGTGGCGGAGCTCTGAGGCGTAGCCGTCCCACTCCGGCATGCCCATGTCCCTGGCCACCGCGAGTTCGGCCTCGGCGTCGTAGGGCACCCGGACGAACTGGATGGCGAACGGTGCCTCGGCCGCCGATCCGAAAACGCCCTCCAGGATCACGTACACCGGTGTCGGGTCGTCCATCGCGTTGCCGACGCTGCCGGTGTTGAACAGCGTCCGTCGTGCCCGGTCGACCTCGTAGAACGGGTCGTGCGTGTCGCCGTAGCCCACGACCGTCGGCGGCGGGCCGTCGCCGGTGGCCGGGGTGTTGGCGAACATCCCGAGGAACTCGCGCTCGTCATGGTCGAACCGCACCCGGTTGTGGACGCTCGTCGACGACGCGTGGAACAGCCGCACCCGCCGGCCGCTGAGCAGGAAGTCGTAGCTAAAGGGCAGGCCGCGCAACCAGTCACCCTGGCCCTCGCCGAGCTGCGCCAACCACCAGGCCATACCCTCGGTGTCGTACGTCCGTGCCGGGTCGGGCAGGAAGTCGTCCCAGTTGCCGAGGATGTTGACCTCGCAGCGCCGCCGGCAGACCTCGACCACCTCACGCCCCCGCGGGCCCTTGCCGACGTAGTCGCCCAGGTTGAAGATCCGCTCGATCCCCCGCCCCTCGATGTCGGCCAGCACCGCCTCCAGCGCGGTCAGGTTGCCGTGGACGTCGGACACGAGCGCGATGCGGTCGAGGCTCAAGATCGTCAGTACCTGACCGAGATGCGGCGGGTGTCGGCGTCGACCCGGGCCTCGCCGCCGTAGGGGAGGACCAGTTGCGGGTCGGTGTGGCCGATGTCCAGGTCCAGGACGACCACCGCGTCCGGGGCGTATTCGCCTGCCGCCCGCAGCACCGCCGCCCGCTGGTCCTCCGCGTAGGCCCGCTTCGCGTCCGGGCCCAGCTGGTTCAGGCGGTCCCAGCACTTCGCCCGGCCCGCCAGGATCGCCGGGCAGTCGGACAGCCAGCCTCGTTCGCCCAGGTTGCGCAGCATGTAGTAGACCTCGGTCGCCGGCGGCATGTCTTCCGACGTCTCCATGAAGAAGATCGCGCCGGGCGGTGGTGGCGCGACCACGTCCGCCGCCAGCAGCCACGTCAGGACCTCGATGTTGCCGCCCCACAGGCGGCCGCTCACCGCGCCGCCGGCCGCGCCGTGCCAGCGCCAGCCCGTCGACGGGAACATCGGCTGCGGGATCGACGCGTAGGCGGGCGTCTGCCAGTCCACCGGCTCGTCGCTGTAGTCCGCTGACGCCGTCAGCTCGAACCAGTCCGACGTGAACAGCGCCGCCTCGAACGACGCGCGGGTCAGCGGATGCATCTCGCCCGACCGGCCCAGCTGCACCAGGACGGAGCCACCGTGGTAGCCGACGATGCCGAGGCCGCTGAGGTAGTTGAGGAGCGTGGTGTTGTCCGAATAGCCGAAGAACGGCTTCGGGTTGGCGCGCAGCACCGCCGGGTCGAGGTGGCGCAGGATGCGCAGCTGGTCGTCGCCGCCGATGCTCGCCAGCACGGCGGAGATCGACGGGTCCGCGAAGGCAGCCTGCACGTCGCGGGCCCGGTCCACCGGCGACGCGCCCATCACCCGGGTGGTGGGATATTCCACCGGCTCCAGCTCGAACTCCTTCCGCAGGCGTTCGAGCCCCAGCTCGTACACCGTGGGAAAGATCGCCGGAAGGCCCGCGGACGGTGAGATCACCGCGACGCGTGAGCCGCGGCTCGGCTTGGGTGGGTAATCCATGTAGGCAGGCTAGCCAGCCTCGCAAACGGGATTAACCGCGCAATCCGCGCGGTCTACACCGCACGGCCGGCGGGCCCGCGCAGGTACCATCATCAAGCACGGGACAGCGCTGTCCGCCCTGCACCGCCGTAAGGAGCGCACCCGTGTCCGACCCCACCGGTCCGACCACCCCCGACGACCCGGACGCCGCCCTTCGGGCCGACATCCGCAGGCTCGGCACGCTGCTCGGCCACACGCTGGCCCGGCAGGAGGGCCGTCCGCTGCTCGACCTGGTCGAGGAGATCCGCGCCCTGGTCCGCAGTGACGCCGAGGCCGCGGCGACGCGACTGAGCTCGATGGACGTCACCACCGGCACCAAGCTCGCCCGTGCCTTCTCCACCTACTTCCACCTCGCCAACATCACCGAGCAGGTGCACCGCGCCCGGGAGCTGCGCCGGCAGCGGGCGACCCAGGGCGGCTGGCTCGACCAGGCCGCCAAGTTGATCGCCGAGCGCGGCGTGCCCGCCGACGAGATCGCCGCCGCCGGCCGCCGGCTGGCCGTGCGGCCCGTGTTCACCGCGCACCCCACGGAGGCGGCCCGCCGGTCGATCCTGTCCAAGCTCCGCGCCGTCGCCGACGAGCTCGACGCCGAGGCCGCCGAGAGCGTCCTCTACGGCGCGCCGCCGCACGCCGACGACCGGCGCCTCGCCGAGCTGCTCGACCTGCTCTGGCAGACCGACGAGCTGCGGCTCGACCGGCCCGACCCGACCGACGAGGCGCGCAACGCGATCTACTACCTGCGCGACCTCTACGCCGACGCCGCGCCGCAGGTGCTCGACGACCTGGCCGACACGCTGCGCCGGCTGGGCATCGAGACCTCGCCGACCGCGCGCCCGCTGACGTTCGGCACCTGGATCGGCGGCGACCGTGACGGCAACCCGTTCGTCACCCCGGCGGTGACCCGCGACGTGCTGCTCATCCAGTACGAGCACGGCATCCAGGCCACCGAGCAGGCCCTCGACCACCTGATCAACGAGGTCTCGGTGTCCCGCCGGCTGCGCGGCGTCTCGCTCGACCTGTCCGCGAGCCTCGCCCGCGACCTCGACAACCTGCCCGAGGTCGCCGAGCGGTTCCGCCGGGTCAACGCCGAGGAGCCCTACCGCCTCAAGGCCCGGTGTGTGAAGGCGAAGCTGGCCAACACCCGGATGCGGCTCGCCCGCGGGACCGCGCACGTGCCGGGCCGCGACTACCGCGGCAACACCGAGCTGATCGCCGACCTCGAGCTGATGCGCGCGTCGCTCGCCCGCAACGCCGGGCAGCTCACCGCCGTGGGCAAGCTCGCGAGCGCGATCCGCACGATGTCCGCGTTCGGCCTGCACCTGGCCACCATGGACATCCGGGAGCACGCCGAGGCCCACCACCTGGTGCTGGCCCAGCTCTACGGCCACGTCGGCGAGGTGGCCGACTACCGCACCCTGCCCCGCGACGAGCGCACCAAGCTGCTCGCCACCGAGCTGGGCGGCCGCCGCCCGCTGGCCGGGGTCGGCACCGCGCTGACCGACGGCGCGCGCAAGACGTTCGACGTGTTCACCGCGATCCGCGAGGCCCAGGACCGGTTCGGCCCCGAGGTCATCGAGTCCTACATCATCTCGATGACGCTGGGCGTCGACGACGTGCTCGCCGCGGCCGTGCTCGCCCGCGAGGCCGGCCTGGTCGACGTGCACGGCAACCGCGCCGACATCGGCTTCGTGCCGTTGCTGGAGACGCCGGCCGAGCTCAACGCCGGTGGTGAGCTGCTCGACGAGCTGCTGTCGCTGCCGGCCTACCGCACGCTGGTCCGGGCCCGGGGCGACGTGCAGGAGGTCATGCTCGGCTACTCCGACTCCAACAAGGAAGCCGGCATCACCACCTCGCAGTGGTCCATCCACCGGGCGCAGCGCGCGCTCCGCGACGTCGCCGCCCGCCATGGCGTACGCCTGACGCTGTTCCACGGCCGCGGCGGCACCGTCGGCCGGGGCGGTGGCCCGACCCACGAGGCGATCCTGGCCCAGCCCTACGGCACCCTCGACGGCTCGATCAAGGTCACCGAGCAGGGCGAGGTCATCTCCGACAAGTACACGCTGCCCGCGCTGGCCCGGGAAAACCTGGAGCTGACCGTGGCCGCCGTGCTGCAGGCGACGCTGCTGCACACCGAGCCGCGCCAGCCGCAGGAGATGCTGTCCAAGTGGGACGACACGATGGACGCCGTGTCCGCGTCCGCCTTCGCGGCGTACCGCGGTCTCGTCGAAGATCCTGACCTGCCCGACTATTTCTGGGCCTCGACGCCGACCGAGCTGCTCGGCGCGCTCAACATCGGCTCCCGGCCGGCCAAGCGGCCCAACGCCAACGCCGGTCTGGGCGGGCTGCGGGCGATCCCGTGGGTCTTCGGCTGGACGCAGTCACGGCAGATCGTGCCCGGCTGGTTCGGCGTCGGCTCGGGCCTGCAGGCCGCCCGCGCCGCCGGCCTCGCGCCCGTGCTCGCGGAGATGCACGGTGAGTGGCACTTCTTCCGGACGTTCCTCTCCAACGTCGAGATGATGCTGACGAAGACCGACCTCAACATCTCGCGGCGGTACGTGGAGACGCTGGTGCCCGAGCCGCTGCGGCGGATCTTCGAGACCATCGAGCAGGAGTACGAGCTGACGAAGCGCGAGGTCCTCGCGATCACGGGTTCCCCGGCACTGCTGGAGAACAACACGGTGCTGCAGCGCACGCTCGCCGTCCGTGACTCGTACCTCGAGCCGCTGCACCACCTGCAGGTCGCCCTGCTGCGGCAGTACCGGGACTCGGGCGCGGCCGGCCGCACGGTCGCCACCGCGCCCGGCGGCCGGCGGGCGCCCAGCGACAGCCAGGCCCTCGAGCGGGCGCTGCTGACCACGGTCAACGGCATCGCGGCCGGGATGCGCAACACCGGCTGATTGTTTTCTGTCGGCCCCGCCTGCGACCATCGACACCATGACGGGGGTTGATGTGTCGCGGCGGGTCAGGCCGCGGTTGGTGCCCGCGGTGCGGGTCGGGCTCGCCCTGCTGTGGGTGGTGTGGGCGGTCGCGGCCTGGTGGACCGCGCCGCGCGCCGCCACGCTCGACGAGGCCCGGTCCGACGCCGCGGCCGGCCGGATCGTCGCGCACCAGTGGACCGACTCCTTCGGCGTCGCCGACAACCTATGGTTCGCCCGCCTCCGGTTCTCGATGAGCACCGACGGGCCGGGCCAGGTGCTGGTCTGGCGCACGGGCTTCGGCCGGGTGCACCACACGCTGATCCCTGATGTCGTCACCGAGCCGGGCCTAGGCGGTGACGTCGTGGCCGATCCCGACCCGCTCCACGCCGCGCTGCCGGACAGTCAGCGCGGCACGGTCCTGCCCTACTTCCCCCCGGTCCTCGCTGTGGTGATCGCGCTGATCTGCCTGGCCATCCTGATCCAGGGTCCGGCGCCGAAGCTGGGCACGCGATGGTTCTGGTTCTTCCTGGGCGGCCTGCCGTTCGGGCTCGGTGTGCTGCTGTGGCTACGCGTCGAACGCCCGTGGGCCGAGCCCGAGGACCCGGCCCCGGACAGAAAGACCGGCCAGCCCAAGCGCTACGGCGGGCTGACCGGTCTAGGACTGACGATCCTCGGCGGGATCGTGATCTCGCTCCTGGTCGCGCTGCTACGCGGCCTGCCGGAGTGGGCGGTGCCGAGCGCGCTGCCCTAGCTGGTCTCGCCCGTCACCGAGAACGACTGCAGGCGGCGGATGGCCAGCGCCAGGAAGCCGACCGTGACCACGATGCTCATCACGATCGCCACCGGCACGGAGACGTTGCCGCTGAGCAGCGGCGAGGCCGCGGCCTTGTCGGCGATGGTCAGCGCGTACTGCTGCACCGAGAGCACCCGGGTGCCGCTGACGAGGTTCGACAGCAGGCCTTCCCAGACGATCACGTAGACGAGCCCGAGCAGCACCGGCCGGCGGGACATCAGGCTCAGCGCCACGAAGATCGTGCAGTAGAGGATCGCCCCGACCGTGGAGCCGACGACCAGACCCAGCCCGAGCCGCGGCCCGGAGGCCAGCGCCCCGACGATATAGAACGGGACCGCCGCCGTCACCGCGGTGACCGCGATCGCGACCAGCAGCTTCGGCACGACGATCCGCCACCGCGCGAGCGGCTTCGACAGGATGTGGGTGATCGTGCCGTCGTCGATCTCCGCCCCGAGCACGCCGGTGCCGACGATCAGCGCGACGATCGGCAGCAGCGTGGTGAACCCGAGCGCGACCACGACGGGCTGGGTCCAGTCCGACGCGCTCACGCCGCCGAACCGGGGGATCAGCGCGATGCCCACCATCAGGATCGGCAGCGGCAGGAGCAGCAGGAACCGCCGCCGGCCGAGCAGGCCGCGCGAGGTGATCCAGGCGACCGTGGACATCAGGCCTCCACCAGGTAAGAGAACACGCTTTCCAGGGACTCGTCGGAGGGCAGCAGCCGGCGCACCCGGATGCCCTCCTTGAGCGCGATCCGGGGCAGGGCCCGGGTGAAGCTGCCGTAGTCGCCGGCCCGCACGGTCAGCCCGTCGCGGGTCAGGTCGACGCCGTTGACCGAGGGCTGGTGCATGAGCGCCACCGCGAGCCGCCGGTCGTCGGTCGACTGCACCGCGAACACGTGCGGCCGGTTGGTCATCAGCCGGCGGATCGTCCGGTAGTCGCCGGACGCGGCGAGCCGGCCCGAGACCATCACCTGCACGGTGCCGGAGAGCTGCTCGACCTCTTCGAGGATGTGCGAGCTGAACAGGATGGTCCGGCCCGCCTGGCCGAGCCGGTGCAGCAGGTCCATCATGTGCATCCGCTGCCGCGGGTCCATGCCGTTGAACGGCTCGTCGAGCAGCAGCACGTCGGGCTCGTGCACCAGCGCCGCGGCGACCCGCGTGCGCTGCCGCATGCCCTTGGAGTAGGTGCCGATCCGGCGGTCCTTGAACTGCGTCATCTCGACCAGGTCGAGCGCCCCCGCGGTCGCCGCCGCCGGGTCGGGCAGGCCGTGCAGTTTCGCACTGACCAGCACGAACTCCTCCGCGGAGAGGTACGCGTGCACCGACTCGCGCTCGCTGACCAGGCCGAGCCGGCGGTAGACCTCCGGGTTGCGCCAGGTCGCCTCGCCGTCGACGGTCAGCGTGCCCCGTGACGGCGGCAGGAAGCCGGCCATCATGTGCAGCAGGGTCGTCTTGCCGGCGCCGTTGGGGCCGAGCAGCCCGGTCACGCCGGGGCCGAGCGACATGGTCACGTCGTTGACGGCCACCACGTTGCCGTACCAGCGCGACACGCCAGTTACTTCGACAGTCATGACTGCGAGACCTTCCGGTAGCGGCGCAGCAGCAGCGTGACGCACAGCGCGACGAGCAGGACGGTGACGAGGGCGTACAGCGGGCCGAACGAGCCGATGCTGACCTCGGCCTGCGCGTCGGTCGGCTCGAAGAGCCAGTCGCCGACGCCGCCGACCAGGGTGGCCGGGTTGACCATCTGGGCCAGCTCGCGGGCGGTCTGCGACGGCAGGATGAACAGCACCCCCATCACCGGCGTGGTGACCAGGAACGTGCCGACGATCGCCGCGGCCGCCACCGCGCGCCGCTTGAGCAGCGAGGCGACCAGGATCGCGATGCTGGCGAAGACGACCGCGTACAACGCGGTGTAGATGATCCCGAGCCCGGCGTCGGCCAGCTCGTTCATCACGTTGCCGAAGCCCTTCACGGAGAACGCGGCACCGATGAAGATCAGGATCTGGCCGCCGCCCCAGACCAGCACCACGCCCGTGGCCAGCGCGGCCAGCTTGGCCAGCGCGTAGTCGGCGGGCCGCAGCGGCCGGGAGAAGTAGAGCGGGAGCACGCCGCTGTGCAGGTCGCGGGAGACCAGCTCGGGCCCGGCGATCGCCACGAACAGCACCATCAGGGTGCTCAGGTACTGCGGGTACTCCGCGTACTTCATGATGACCTCGCCGGTCTGCGCCCGGATGGCCATCACGACGATGCCCACGATCGCGGCCACGCCGACCACGAACCACGGGAAGATCTTCGCCTTGAAGTTGCGGCCCAGGCCGAACACCGTGCGCAGGCTCTGCGTGTAGAGAGCCAGGAACACGTCGCGCCGGCCGAGCCGCGCACCCTCGTACCGCTGATATCCGATGTCGTGAATGACACCCGCGGGGCTAGACATGCGCGGCCTCCCGGTCGGCGAAGAGCTCGGCCACCCGGTGGCGGCGCTGGTCGAGGCGGTGCAGCGGCAGGTCCAGATCCGCCACGGCGGTCAGGATGCGGTCATAGGTCAGATCGTCTTCCAGGGGTACGAGCAGCGCGTGGTCCTCGCGGGTGACCGGCAGCCGCATCTCCCGCAGCCGCGCCTCCAGCTCCTCGCTGCCCTCGCTGACCTCGACGACCAGCACGTCGGTCGAGGTGGTCATCGCGGAGACGTTGTCGGAGCGGAGCAGCCGGCCGCCGTCGATCGCGATCAGGTGGTCGCAGATCCGCTCGACCTCGCCGAGCAGGTGGGAGCAGACGACGACGGAGATGCCGAACTCGGTGCCGATCCGCTGCACGAGCGCGAGCATCGCGTCCCGGCCGGCCGGGTCGAGCCCGTTGGTCGGCTCGTCGAGCAGCAGCAGATCGGGGTCGTGTACGAGCGCCTGAGCCAGCTTCACCCGCTGCTTCATGCCGGTCGAGTAGCCGCCGACCTGGCGGTAGCGCTCCTCGTAGAGGCCGACGTGGCGCAGTGCCTCGGAGGCACGCTCACGGGCTGTGGTCTTGGGAAGCCCGCTGATCCGGCCGAGGTGGGTCACCAGCTCGGCGGCGGACAGGTCGGGCGGCAGGCTGTCGTGTTCGGGCATGTAGCCGACCCGGGCGCGGACCCCCATCGGGTCCACGGTCGGATCCAGGCCGAGCACTTGTACGCGCCCGGAAGTGGGCGGAAGGAGGCCGAGCAGGATCTTGATCAACGTGGACTTGCCCGCGCCGTTGGCGCCGACCAGCCCGATGATCCCCGGCTCGACGCTGACCGTTAAGTCGGACAGCGCGGTCACCCGGCCGCCGTACGTCTTGGTGAGCGACTCGGTCGCGATGAGTGTCACGCGCCTCAGCGTATGACCCAGCGTCACTGCCGTGGATCCGGCGCACCCCGGATCTCGCCATTAAGGGGCGCGGCTGCGTGGGTCCCACTCGACCCTGACGGTACGGTGCTGAGACACTTTGGGCGCGGGATGACAGAGGGGGTTGGGTTTGAGCGAGCGCGGGTGGCTGATGCCCGACGAGATGCTGCGCGACGCGCCGGCGTACAACAGGACATGGAGATCACGGGCTGGTTCGCGCTCGCCGGCGCCCTGCTCGTGCTCGCCGCCGTCGCCCTGGCCCAGTGGTGGAGCCGGACGCAGGTCAGAAGCTCGACTTCGGGATCGCCTTCCCCGCGTTGACCTTCGCCGGGCCGGACGCCGACGGGCGCACGTCGACGTCGAAGATCTCGGTCGGGATGTAGACGGTCGCGCAGGAGTTCGGGATGTCCACGACGCCCGAGAACCGGCCCTCGATCGGTGCCGCACCGAGGATCATGTAGGCCTGCTCCCGGCTGTAGCCGAACGTCGACAGGTAGTCGATCGCGTGCAGACAGGCGCGCTGGAAGGACAGCTGCGCGTCCAGGTAGCGCTGCTCACCGTCGAGCGTCACGGAGACACCGGAGAACGCCAGCCACTGGCAGTACTGGGGGTTGTTGTTGCCCGGGAGGAAGATCGCGTTCTCGCCGACGCCGTACGTCTTCATCCCGCCCTTGATCAGGTCGACGTGCAGGTCGATGAACCCGCCCATCTCGATCGCGCCGCAGAAGGTGATCTCGCCGTCGCCCTGCGAGAAGTGCAGGTCGCCGAGGGACAGGTTCGCGCCCGGCACGTACACCGGGTAGAAGATCCGGGAACCCTTGGTCAGGTTCTTGATGTCCTGGTTGCCGCCGTTCTCCCGCGGCGGTGCGGTGCGGGCGGCCTCGGCCGCGGCGTCGTCGAACGCCGAACCGGTCAGCCGAGCACGGCGTCCCGCGGCTCCGGCGGCAGCGACAGCGGCGGCACCCGGTCCGGGTCGGTCTGCCGCAGCGCGGTCTCCCGCTGGTTCCACTTGCGGAGCAGGTCGGCCGACGGCGCGGTGCCCATCAGGCCCGGGTGGATCATCCCGGTGAAGGTGACGCCCGGGATGTGCCGCGAGGTCGCCACCTGACCGGCGAAGTCCCAGATCACCTTGTACGCGTCGGGAAAGTGGTCGGTGAGGAAGCCGCCGCCGTTCTGCTTGGCGAAGATGCCCGTGTAGCCCCAGCCCTGCCCGGCCAGCGGCCCGGAGTCCTCCTGCGGGATCGGCCCGACGTCGAGGATGTCGACCATGAGCAGGTCACCGGGTTCCGCGCCCTGCACGGCGAACGGCCCGCTCAGCGCGTGCACTGTGGACAGTGGCGCGTCGCGTACGTCGTCGGCCGAGTCGTCGTTGTGTATCGCGCCGTCGAACCACTCGCGGCAGTGCACTCTGAACGTGGCACCCGGCCGGACCGTGGCCACCGGCGGCACCGCCGGATGCCAGCGGTTGTGGCCGACCTTCTCCTGCTCCGTGAACCGCCTCGTCGAGTCCAACCCAAAGATCACCTCGGGCATGGGCCTGCTCCTTTTCCCCCGCACCGCGCCCTTATGACGCGCCGTCGCTCACCATCTGGGCAGTCCGCGGGGCACCGCCGCCGGCGCGCTGCGCGTGCCGGGCACGCGGGTGACCACCCGCGGCGTCTCGGCGCTGCGCCCGGCCTGCTCGATCGCGGCGTCCACCGGGC
>NZ_JBFAIU010000047.1:0-33446 GCF_040654855.1 Asanoa sp. NPDC050611 | reverse complement strand
GCCAAGGGCTTTCACCTGCCAATGCGTCTCGGCGGGGTGCGCGAGCCCGGGCAGGTCCTCGGGCGACTCCCACGGCGTGGTCCGCACCTCGGCCTCGGCCGCGGCAACGGCCTCGGCACAGGACGGCTCACCGGACCCGCAGGCGACGAGGGCGGCCAGCGTCAACCCGGTGGCGACCACACACATCCCGCCGACGAACCCGCGCATCGCCATCGCGCCACCGTAGTCCAACCCGGCGAGCACCCGGTCAGGTGACGCGGCAGCTCGCGAGGTCCAGGACGGCTTCCGTGACCGCCGGGTGGTCGGCCAGGGGTGGGGTCACCAGATCGCTGCCCGCGGCGTGCAGTGACCGGTGGAAGCGGCCGTCAGCCAACAGGTAGGCGAGGGTGACCACCCGTTGGGCGCCCGCCGCGCGCAGGGCGCGGACCGCCTCCGGGACCGTGGGTGACGCGGTCGCGGCATAAGCGACCACCGCCGGCACCGGGAGCGCCGCGGCCACCGCGGCCACGTCCGCGCGTGCGCGTGGGTCGCTCGACCCGGCCGCCGCCAGCACGACGGCGTCGGCGGGTCCCGCCGCGGCCAGCCGGTCGGCCAGCACGCCGAGGAGACGGCCGTCCGCGCCCAGCGGCGGCGTGACCACCGCGTCCACGCCCTCCGTCGCCGAGGCGATGTCGACCCGCACGTGGTAGCCCGCCGTCAGCAGCAGCGGCACCACGACCGCGGGTTCCGTCAGCCCGCGCACGACGTCGCGTACGTGCGGCGCTTGCACATCCACATAGGACAACCGGACGTCCGTGCGGCCCCCGATCCGCCGAGCGAGCGCGCGGATCTGTGCCTGCCCCGCGCGGACCCGGGTGCCGTGTGCCACCAACACCACCGTCATGCCGCGACCCGCAGCCGGTAGCCCCGCTTGATGACCGTCTCGACCAGGTCCGCCGCGCCCAGCGCCGACCGCAGCCGGGCCATGGCCACGTCGACCGCGTGGCCCTCGCCGCCGCTGGGCAGTGCCGCGGCGAGCCGCGCGCGGGACACGACCGCGCCGGGTCGGGCGGCCAACTCCCGCAGCAGCGCGACCGACGCCGGCGCAAGTGGGCGGAAGCCACCGTCGACGACCGCGCCGTGTCCGCGCAGCTCGATCGTGACCCCGCCGACGGTCAGGCGGCGGGCGCGCGCGGGCAGCGCGTCCGTGACCGCCTTGACCAGGGCGCCCAGCCGCGCGCGGTCGGGCACCAGGGCCGGCACGCCGCGGTCGCGCAGCGGCGCGGCGGTGACCGGTCCCACGCAGGCGGCCAGGACCCGGTCGCCGAAGGCGTCGAGGACGGCGCCGGCCCGGTCGCCGCCGGCGTCGAGCAGCGCGGTGACCGCCGGCGCGCTGGTGAACGTCACCGCGTCGACCTGGCCGGTGACCACCTGGTCGACCAGCCGGCGCAGCGGCTCACCGTCCTCCCGAGCCGTCCAGCGGTAGACCGGCACCTCGACCACGTCGGCCCCGGCCGAGCGCAGCGCGTCCGTGAAGTCGTCCTGCGGGCCGCCGTGCAGCTGCACCGCGATCCGGCGGCCGGCCACCCCCTCGGCGAGCAGCGCGGCCAGGATCTCGGCGCACGACTCGGTCGGGGCGGACCAGTGCTCGGACAGCCCCGCGGCCCGGATCGCGCCGCAGGGCTTGGCGCCGCGGGCGATGACCCGGGCCGCGCGCAGACCGCCCCGCAGGGCGTCGCCGACGCCCCAGCCCTCCGCCGCCTCCAGCCAGCCGCGGAAGCCGATTCCGGTGGTCGCGACGACGACGTCCGGCACGTGCGCCACGCAGGCCGCGGTGGCGGCGTGCAGCGCGGCGTCGTCGAGGAGCGGGATGATCGTGATGGCCGGCGCGAGGACCACCCGGGCGCCGCGACGCTCCAGCATCGTGGTCAGCTCGTCGCGGCGCCGTTCCGCGGTGACCGCGACCGTGAACCCGAGCAGTGGCGCTTCCACGCTCACGGAGCGGCCACCTCGACGACGCCGTCGCGGACCCGGACCGGGAACACCGGCACCCGCGCGTCCGCGTCGAGGCACTCGCCGGTGTCCAGGTCGTACGCCTGCTTGTGCATCGGCGACGCGATCACGGGCCGGTCGCCGCGGGTGCCGACGACCCCGCGGGACAGGACGTGCGCGCCGCTGACGGGGTCGCGGTTGCCGATCGCCCGCAGGCCGTCGTCGTGCAGGCGGAACACCGCCACCTGCTCGGTGCCCAGCAGGGCCGCCACGCCCCGCTCGGGCAGCAGGTCCCCGAACGGGCAGACAGGGGTCCAGATCATCGACGCACCTCCGGAAGGCCGAGGAAGGGCACGGGTTGCCCCCGCTCGCGGACGAACGAGATCGACGGGTCCGGCGTCTCCGGCGCGTTGACGAAGGAGACGAACCGGCGCAGCTTCACGGGGTCCGTCAGCACGTCCCGCCACTCGTCGGTGTAGGAGGCGACGTGCCGTGCCATCGCTGCGTCGAGGTCGGCGCACAGGCCGAGGCTGTCGTCGACGATGACCGCGCGCAGGTGGTCGAGACCGCCGTCCAGGCCCTCGATCCAGGCCGCGGTGCGCTGCAACCGGTCCGCGGTGCGGATGTAGTACATGAGGAACCGGTCGACGGTGCGCACCAGCGTGTCGGTATCCACATCGGACAGGAACAGGTCGGCGTGCCGGGGTCGGAAACCGCCGTTGCCGCCCACGTAGAGGTTCCAGCCGTTGTCGGTGGCGATGATGCCGAAGTCCTTGCTCCGGGCCTCCGCGCACTCCCGGGCACAGCCGGAGACGGCCGACTTCAGTTTGTGCGGCGCCCGCAGCCCGCGGTAGCGCAGCTCGAGCGCGATCGCGAGCCCGACCGAGTCCTGCACCCCGTAACGGCACCAGGTCGAGCCCACGCACGACTTCACGGTGCGCAGCGCCTTCCCGTACGCGTGGCCCGACTCGAACCCCGCGGCGACCAGCCGCCGCCAGATCTCGGGCAGCTGCTCGACCCGGGCACCGAGCAGGTCGATCCGCTGCCCGCCGGTGATCTTCGTGTAGAGCCCGAAGTCCCGGGCGACCTCGCCGATCACGATCAGCTTGTCGGGCGTGATCTCGCCGCCCGGTATCCGCGGCACCACCGAGTACGTGCCGTCCCGCTGGATGTTGGCGAGGAAGTGGTCGTTGGTGTCCTGCAGCGCCGCCCGCTCGCCGTCGAGGACGTGTCCGGTGCCAAGCGACGCCAGGATCGAGGCCACCGCGGGCTTGCAGATGTCGCAGCCCCGGCCCGTGCCGTATTCGGCGACGAGGCCCGAGAACGTGCGGATGCCGCGCACCCGGGCCAGGTCGAAGAGCTCCTGGCGCGAGTACGCGAAGTGTTCGCAGAGCGCCTTCGACTGCGCCACGCCGGCCTCGGTGAGCAGGGACTTCAGCAGCGGCACGCACGAACCGCAGGTGGTGCCGGCGCGGGTGCAGGCCTTGACGGCGGCCACGTCGGCGCAACCGTCGGCGACCGCGGCCAGCACCGCGTCCTTGCGCACGTTGTTGCAGCTGCAGACCTGGGCGTCGCCCGGCAGCGCCACGTCGGGCGCGCCCGTCGACAGGAAGTCGGCCAGCTTGCCGGGCACGGACCCGCCGACCGCGGCGCGCAGGCTCCCGTACGCGCTCGCGTCCCCGACCAGGATGCCGCCGAGGAGCGTCCGCGCGTCGTCGGTCAGCGCGAGCTTGGCGTACAGCCCGTTGGCCGGGTCGGCGTAGACCACGTCGAGCGCCCCGGCGGTCTGCCCGAAGCTGGCCACGTCGACGCCGAGCAGCTTGAGCTTCGTGGAGGTGTCGGCGCCGCCGAAGGTCGCGGCACCGCCGAGCAGGCGGTCGACGACCACGTCGGCCATCGCGTAGCCCGGCGCGACCAGGCCGTAGCACCGCCCGTCGACGGCGGCGCACTCGCCGATCGCGAAGATGGCCGGGTCGCTGGTCGTGAGCGCCTCGTCGACCAGGACCCCGCCGCGCTCCGCGATCGCCAGGCCGGCCGCGCGGGCCAGCTCGTCGCGGGGGCGGACGCCGGCCGCGAAGACCACGACGTCCGTGTCGAGGGCGAGGTCGCCGGCGGTGTCGACCCGCAGCCCGGGCGCGATCGCGGTCACGGCCGTGCCGGTGTGCACGGCGATCCCGAGCTCCTCGATCCGCCGGCGCAGCATCGCACCGCCGGCCGCGTCGAGCTGCATGGGCATGAGGTGCGGCGCGAACTCCACGACGGAGGTCCGCAGGCCCAGCAGCCGCAGCGCGTTGGCCGCCTCCAGGCCGAGCAGGCCGCCGCCGACGACGGTCCCGACGGCGCGCCCGGCCGCGTACGCCCGCAGCGCCTCCAGGTCGTCGAGTGTCCGGTAGACGAAGCAGCCGGGCGCGTCGTGGCCCGGCACCGGCGGCACGAACGCCCGCGAGCCGGTCGCCAACACGAGCGCGTCGTACGCGAACTCCCCGTCGGCCGTGCGCACCACCCGCGCGTCGCGATCCACCGCCAGCGCCGGCGACCCGAGCCGGATGTCCACACCGGACGGTACGCCGGCGGGTGCCAGCGTGAGGTCCTCGGCGGAGGCGCCTTCGAAGAACGCCGAGAGCCGCACGCGGTCGTAGGCGCGCCGGCTCTCCTCCGCGAGCACCGTCACCGACCACCGGCCGGCGGTGTCGCGGGCGGCGAGCGCCTCGATGAACCGCTGCCCGACCATTCCGTTGCCCACGACGACGAGTCTCATGCCGCCACCTCCGCACTGGGATCCACACAGGACAGCCAATCGACCAGGCCGCACACCGCTTCCCGGCAGCTTCCGCAACCGGTGGTGGCCCGGGTGGCCGCGATCACGTCGGCGACGCTGCGGCCGCCGGCCCGCCAGGCGGCGGTGATGGCCGCCTTGCGCACGGTGTTGCACCGGCAGACCACGGCCGCGTCCGGCATCAGGGCGGGCGACTCGGTCGCGGCGGCTGCGTCGCCGCCGTGCGCGCGTCCGAGCAACAGCGACCGCCGGTCGGCCGGCACCTCGGCGTTGCGGTCGAAGAGCTGCACGACCGTGCCCACCAACGGGTTGTCGCCCAGCAGCACCGCGCCGGTGATCCGGTTCGCCGCGATGACCAGCCGGGCGTACGTGCCGCGGGCGGGATCGGCGAAGCTGACCACCTCGGCGTCCGCGGCGGCGTCCGGGGATCCCATCGCCGCGAGGTCGACGCCGCTGGCCTTGAGCCGGGTCACCACGCGCGAGCCCCGGTAGGCGGTCGAGCCGCCGGTGAGCCGGTCCGCGACCGTGGCGGCGTGGTCCCAGGCCGGTGCGACGAGCCCGTAGACGGTCCCGCGATGCTCCGCACAGTCGCCGATCGCGAACACGCGCGGGTCGCTGGTGCGCAGCGCGTCGTCGACGACGACGCCGTGCGCCACCGTCAGCCCGGCCTCGGCCGCGAGCCGGGTCTCCGGCCGCACGCCGCAGGCGAGCACGAGCAGGTCCGCCGGGATCCCGGTGCCGTCGGCCAGGCGCAGCGCCGTGCCGGTCCACTCCTCGGCGACCGCGTCGACGTGCGCCCGGATGCCGAGGCCGGCCAGCGTGCGGCCGAGCACCCGGCCGCCGTCGCCGTCGAGCTGGCGCTCCATGAGGTGCGGGCCGCGGTGCACGAGGTCGACGGCGAGACCGCGGCCGGCCAGGCCGCGGGCCGCCTCCACGCCGAGCAGGCCGCCGCCGAGGACGACCGCGCGCCGGGCACCGGACGCGTGGTGCACGATCCGCCGGCAGTCGTCGAGCGTCCGGAACGCGTACACCTCGGGGCGGTCGAATCCGGGCAGCGGCGGCACGATCGGCGCCGACCCGGTGGCGAGGACGAGCGCGTCGTACTCGTGGTCCTCGCGGGTCGTCCGGACGATCCGCCGGGCGCGGTCGATCGCGAGCACCGGCTCGCCCAGCCGCACGTCGGCCCCGGCGGGTGCGGCCGCGATCGCGAGGTCGTCCGCGTCCACCTTCCCGGCGAGCAGGGTCGACAGCAGGATCCGGTTGTACGGGCGGTCGGGCTCGGCGCCCAGCGCGGTCACCTTGAGGTCGGCGTCGCGGGCCCGCAGCTCGGCGACCGCCCGCGACCCGGCCATCCCGTAGCCCACCACCAGCACCCTCATGCCGGTGTCACCCGTGCCGCGCAGACCTTGAACTCCGGCATCCGTGAGACCGGGTCGAGCGCGGGGTTGGTCAGCGTGTTCGCCCGGGCCGCGCCGGCGTAGTGGAACGGCATGAAGACCGTGTCCGCCCGGATCGCCTCGCTGAGCCGGGCCGGCGCGGTCGCGGTGCCGCGCCGGGTGGCGACCGTGACCGCGGCCCCGTCCGTGACGCCGAGGCTTGCGGCGAGGTCCGGGTGGAGCTCGACGAACGGCTCGCCGGGCAGCGCGGCGACGCGCCGGGTCTGCGCGCCGGACTGGTACTGCGTCAGCACCCGGCCCGTCGTCAGGTAGAGCGGGAAGTCCGCGTCGGGCTCCTCGGCCGCCGGCCGGTGCTCGACGGGCACGAACCGCGCCCGGCCGTCCGGCGTCGCGAACCGGTCCAGGAACATCCGCGGCGTGCCGGGGTGCGACTCGTCGGGGCAGGGCCAGAAGACGCCGCCGTCGGCCTCGATCCGCTCGTACGTGATCCCGGCGTAGTCCGCGATCCCGCCCGCGCTGGCCCGGCGCAGCTCGCCGAAGACGGCCCGCGGGTCGCCCGAGGTGGGCGCGCCCAGCCGGCCGGAGAGGTCGGCGAGCACGGCGAGGTCGGTGCGGACACCGTGCGGCGGCGCGGCCAGCTTCCGGCGGCGGATCACCCGACCCTCGAGGTTGGTCAGCGTGCCGTCCTCCTCGGCCCACTGCGCGGTGGGCAGCACCACGTCCGCGAGCGCGGCCGTCTCGGAGAGCACGAAGTCGGCCACGACGAGCAGGTCGAGGTCGCGCAACCAGCGCTGCACGCCGGCGGCGCGGGGTGCCGACACGGCCGGGTTCGAGCCGAACACCAGCAGGGCGTGGACGCTGTCGTCCGTCAGGAGCTCGTACGCGGACGGCCCCGGCCCGGGGATGTCGGCCGGGTCGACGCCCCAGACGGCGGCCACGTGGGCGCGCGCGGCCGGGTCGTCGATGCGCCGGTAGCCGGGCAGCTGGTCGGCCTTCTGCCCGTGCTCCCGCCCGCCCTGGCCGTTGCCCTGCCCGGTGAGGCAGCCGTAGCCGGTGCCGGCCCGCCCGGGCAGGCCGAGCGCGAGCGCCAGGTTGACGAACGCGGTGACCGTGTCCGTGCCCTTGGCGTGCTGCTCGGCGCCGCGCGCGGTCAGCACCATCGCCCGGCGGGCTTCGGCCAGGCGCTCGACGGTCGCGTAGAGGTCGGCCACCGGCACCCCGGTCAGCCGCTCGACCCGGGCCGGCCACCACTGCGCGACCGCGGCGCGGACCGCGTCGAAGCCGGTGGTGCGCGCGTCCACGTACGCCTTGTCGACGTGGCCCTCGGTGATCGCGATGTGCAGGAGGCCGTTGCCGAGCGCCAGGTCGGTGCCGGGCGTCGGCTGCAGGTGCAGCGCCGCCAGCCGCGCGGTGGCCGTGCGGCGCGGGTCGACGACGACCAGCCCGGCGCGGTCGAGGTGCCGCACGAACGGTGGCATCGTCTCGGCCGGGTTCGCGCCGACCAGCAGCACCGCGTCGGCGGCGGCGACGTCCTCGACCGGGAACGGCAGGCCGCGGTCGACGCCGAACGCCCGCGCCCCGGCCGCGGCGGCCGAGGACATGCAGAACCGCCCGTTGTAGTCGATCGTCCGCGTGCGCAGGGCGACCCGGGCGAACCGGCCCAGCGCGTACGCCTTCTCGTTGGTCAGGCCGCCTCCACCGAAGACCGCGACGGCATCGCGGCCGTGCCGGGCCTGGACGCGTCGGATGCCCGCGACGATCCGGTCGAGCGCCGCGGGCCAGGTCGCCGGCCGCAGGACGCCGCCGCCGTCCCGGACCAGGGGTGAGGTCAGCCGCTCGGGGTGCTGGAGCAGGTCGGCCGAGGTCCAGCCCTTCTGGCACAGCCCGCCGCGGTTGGTCGGGAAGTCGCGCCCCTCGACACCGACGCCGGCGGTGGTGGCCCGCAGGGTCATCCCGCACTGCAGGGCGCAGTACGGGCAGTGGGTGTCGGCCGCCGGCATGCCCACCACGGTCGCCAGCGGCCGTTTCGGGCCTGGCTCGCCGCTGTTACCAGGTTGAAAATCGCGCATCACGGCGTCCGACCGGCGGTGGTGAGCGTGCGTCCGCGCAGGTAGCACCACCAGGTGACGACCACGCAGACGGCGTAGCCGGCCAGGAACACGAGCAGCGCGGCGTCGATCGAGCCGGTCCGGGCCGTGGACACCCCGAACCCGCGCGGGATCAGGAACCCGCCGAGTGCGCCGACGGCGGCCGCGATGCCGATCACCGCCGCCGCGCGGGCGTCCCGGAAGATCGCCGGGATCATCCGGTACGTCGAGCCGTTGCCGACCCCGCTGGCCACGAAAAGCAGCAGGAACGCCCCGAGGAACGGCCCGAAGTCGTCCTTGTTGGCCAGCACGGCGGCCACGCCGGCGGCCATGACGACGAACGTCACCACGGTGACCCGGGCGCCGCCGACCCGGTCCGCCAGCCAGCCGCCGACGGGCCGCGCGGCCGAGCCCACGAGCGGGCCGAGCGCGGCGAACAGGACGCCGGACACCGCCGGGAACTCGGTCTTGATCAGCAGCGGCAGCGCCGCCGAGTAGCCGATGAAGCTGCCGAACGTGCCGATGTACAGGAACGACATCACCCAGGTGTGCGGGTTCCGGAGCACGGCGGCCTGCTCGCGCAGCGGGGCCCGGGACACGGCGAGGTTGTCCATGCGCCGCCAGGCTCCCGCCGCGGCGACGAGCACGGGCAACAGCCAGAGCAGCGGGGCGTACGCCAGGTGCAGGCCGGTGCCGGCGACGATCACGAGCGGCACGGCGAACTGGACGACGGCGACGCCGATGTTGCCGCCGGCGGCGTTGACGCCGAGCGCGAGGCCCTTGTGCCGTTCAGGATAGAAGTAGGAGATGTTCGCCATCGACGAGGCGAAGTTGCCGCCGCCGAGTCCCGCGGTCGCGGCCGCGGCGGCGAAGGCCCAGTAGGGCGTCGCGGGGTTGGTCACGCAGGCGACCATCAGCCCGATCGGCACGAGCAGCAGCACGGCCGAGACGGTGGTCCAGTTGCGGCCGCCGAACCTCGAGACGGCGGCCGTGTACGGGATGCGCATGACGGCGCCGACCAGGTTCGGCAGGGCGACGAGCCAGAAGAGCTGGTCGACGGAGAACGCGTACCCGGCAGCGGGCAGGCTCACGGCGACGGCGCTCCACAGCAGCCAGACGGAGAAGCCGAGATGCTCGACGACGATCGACCAGACCAGGTTCCGCCGTGCGACCCGGCGTCCGGTCGTGGCCCAGAAACGCTCGTCCTCGGGATGCCAGTCGGTGATCCAGCGGTCCGGCCGGACCGGTGGCGCGTGGGTGACCGTGGTCGTCGTCATGGCCGCCACTGTCGGTGCCGGCCGTTGCGCCGCCATGACCGCGAGGGTGCGGCGCCCGTGAAATCGCCCTCACCGCGCCGGTAGGGGCCCGGTGAGGCCCCTACCGGTCAGCGGGATCAGCCGAGGTACTTCTCCCACGGGCCCGTGATGGCCAGGGTGAGGCCCGGGTCCTGCATGTTGACGAAGAGCACCTTGCCGTCCTCGGTGAAGGTCGGCCCGCAGAACTCCGAGTCGTTGAGCTCGTTGCGGGCGATCGCGTAGGTCGGCCCGCCCGGGAACGAGCTGAGCACGTGCGAGGCGCCCGCGCCGTCCTCGGCCAGGACCAGGCTGCCCCACGGCGTCACCGTGACGTTGTCCGGGCCGTCGAAGGTCAGGTCGGTGTACTTGGCGGTCGCGCCGTCCTCGGCCGTGGCCTGGTGCGGGAAGTACGTGACCAGCTGGATCGTCTGGTCCTGGTAGTTGTAGAACCAGACCATGCCGTCGTGCGGCACGGCGTCGGTCGGCAGCTCACCCTCGTCCCAGGCATACGAGTTGACGACGTACACGCCCTCGTCCGTGCCCCAGACGCCCTCGAACTTCTTGCCCCGGGTGACCTTGCCCTCGGCGAACTGCTCGCGGACCGGCTTGGTCTGCGCGTCGCGCTCGGGCACCTCGACCCAGCGCACCGGGAACGGGCGGCCGAGCTGGGCGGACGTCAGGTGCGCCACGTCCGGCAGCACCGAGCCGTCGTCCATGATGATCGCCATCGCGGCGAGCGTGCCGGCGTTCGGGGCGAGCCGGGTCAGCACGCCCGGGCCCAGCTTGACGCCGCGGGGCGCGGTCCAGCGGTAGAACAGGCCGTTGGGCTCGCCGGCGTCCTCCGACAGGTAGACGCTCGCGCGGTCCTTGCCGATCGCCAGCGCCTCGTGGGCGTACCGGCCGAACGCCTTGATCGGGCGTGGGTCCGCCTTGCCGTCGGAGGTGACCTCGAAGACGTAACCGTGGTCCTTCTGGAAGGTGCCGGACGCGTCGCCCTCTTCCCAGCTGTCGCCGGCCTTGTCGTCGGTCTCCTCGCAGGTCAGCCAGCTCTCCCACGGCGTCGGGCCGCCGGCGCAGTTGGAGACGGTGCCCGAGATGCCGACGAACTCGCCGTAGTTGCGGCCCGCGCGGTCGGTGGTGATCACGGTGCAGCCACCGGCGTTGACCGCGCCCGGGTCGTACACGGTGCCCTTGACGTGCGGCACGCCGTGCTCGGCACCCGGGTCGATCTCGTGGTTCTGGATGATCGTGTAGCGGCCGTGGCCGGCGTCGAAGACGGCCATGCCGTCGTGGTCGGCCGGGGTCAGGCCCTGGCCCTTGTCGAGCTTGGTGACACCGGTGCGGGTGACGATCGTGTAGCTGAAGCCCTCGGGCAGCGCGAGGATGCCCTTGGGGTCTTTCTTCAGCGGCGGGAACGGCTTGTGGTCGCCGCTCGGCTTGGCCGGGCGACCGGGGTGGGCCTGGGCCAGCGACGGCACGGCACCGGCCACGGCGAGGCCGACGACACCGGCGGCACCGCCGGTGAGCAGGGCACGACGAGAAGAAGGCACGTGGTTGCTCCTATTCCGAACGTCAGTCAACGTCCCTGAGCCAACTCCCGCGGGCCGACGCCGCCACACCATCAGGGTGAGAGGTCAGCGACGTCTGCGTTAAGAACGCTTGACCTGATACCCCCTGGGGGTAAGGTAAGGCCATGGCGATACCTCCCGGGGGTAATCTGGTCGGCGTGGAACACCGGATCGAGCTGGCGATCGGCGGCATGACGTGCGCGTCCTGCGCGAGCCGCATCGAGAAGAAGCTCAACCGGCTCACGGGCGTGACCGCGTCGGTCAACTACGCCACGGAGACCGCGACCGTGACCGCACCGCCGGCCGTCACCGTCGACGACCTGATCGAGACCGTCAGGAAGACGGGCTACACGGCCGAGCCGGCGCGGCGACCCGACGCGGAAGCGACACCGGAAGACCGGGACGAAACCCACGACCTGCGCACGAAGGTGCTGGTCTCGGCGATCCTGGCCGTCCCGGTGATCGTCCTCGCGATGGTCCCGGCCTGGCAGTTCACCTACTGGCAGTGGCTCTCGCTGACCCTGGCCGCGCCCGTCGTGGTCTGGGGCGGTGCCGCCTTCCACCGCGCCGCGTGGGTCAACCTCCGGCACGGCGCCGCGACCATGGACACGTTGATCTCCATCGGCACCCTGGCCGCGCTCGGCTGGTCGCTCTGGGCGCTGTTCTTCGGCATGGCCGGCGAGCCGGGTGTCCGCCACGGCTTCTCGCTCACCCTCGAACGCGGCGCGGGCACCGACGCGATCTATCTCGAGGTCGCGGCCGGCGTGACCGTGTTCGTGCTGGCCGGCCGCTACTTCGAGGCCCGCGCCAAGCGGCGCGCCGGCGCCGCCCTCAAGGCCCTCGCCGACCTCGGCGCCAAGCAGGTCACGATCCTGCGCGACGGCCGCGAGGAGGTCCGGCCGGTGGCCGAGCTGCGGGCGGGCGACCGGTTCGTCGTCCGGCCCGGCGAGAAGATCGCCACCGACGGCCTCGTCGAGCAGGGCGCCTCCGCGATCGACCAGAGCCTGCTGACCGGCGAGTCGGTGCCGGTCGAGGTCGGCCCCGGCGACCGGGTCACCGGCGGCACCGTCAACGCCGACGGCCGGCTCGTCGTCACCGCGACCAAGGTCGGCGCGGAGACCCAGCTCGCCCAGATCGCCCGCCTGGTCAGCCAGGCACAGAGCGGCAAGGCCGAGGTGCAGCGGCTGGCCGACCGGATCTCCGGCGTGTTCGTGCCGATCGTGCTGTTGCTCGCCGTCGGGACGTTCGGTTACTGGTGGGGCACGGGTGGCGGCCCGGCCGCCGCGTTCACGGCCGGCATCGCGGTGCTGATCATCGCCTGCCCGTGCGCGCTGGGGCTGGCCACGCCGACCGCGCTGCTGGTGGGCACCGGCCGCGGCGCGCAGCGGGGCATCCTGATCAAGGGCCCCGAGGTGCTGGAGTCGACCCGCACGGTCGACACGATCGTGCTCGACAAGACCGGCACCGTCACCACCGGCCGGCTCGCGGTGGTCGGCACCGACGGCCCGGCCGAGGTGCTCCGCTACGCCGCCGCGGTCGAGGCCGGCTCCGAGCACCCGATCGGGCGGGCCATCGTCGCCGCCGCGGCCGGTCCGCTGCCCCCGGTCACCGACTTCCGCTCGGTGCCTGGTCGCGGCGTCCGCGGCACCGTCGAGGGGCACGAGGTGCTGGTCGGCCGGGCCGAGTTCACCGGCGGCACCGCCGACGCGAACGAGGCCGGGCACACGGTGGTCACGGTCGCCATCGACCAGCGGGTACGCGGCCGGCTCCGGCTCGCCGACGACATCCGCCCGACCAGCCGCGCCGCGGTGGCCGCGCTGCGCGACCTCGGCCTGCGGCCGGTGCTGCTGACCGGCGACAACGTGGCCGCGGCGCGCAAGGTGGGCGAGAGCGTCGGCATCGACGAGGTCATCGCCGAGGTGCTGCCCGCCGACAAGGTCGACACGGTCAAGCGGCTCCAGGACGAGGGGCGCGTGGTCGCGATGGTCGGCGACGGCGTCAACGACGCGGCCGCCCTGGCCCAGGCCGACCTGGGGCTCGCGATGGGTGCGGGCACGGACGTGGCGATCGAGGCGGCCGACCTGACCCTGGTCCGTGACGACCTCACCGCCGCCGGTGACGCGATCCGCCTCTCCCGGCGTACGCTCCGAGTCATCAAGGGCAATCTCTTCTGGGCCCTGGCCTACAACGTCGGCGCACTCCCGCTCGCCGCGGCCGGGCTGCTCAATCCGATGATCGCGGGCGCCGCGATGGCGCTATCGTCGGTGTTCGTCGTGTCCAACAGCCTGCGGCTGCGCCGCTTCCACTGACCGGAGGACCCGGGTGCTCGACACGCGCCTCTACCACCACCTGGTGACGTGGTTGGGCCAGTGGCCCATCCGGCAGGCGCTGCAGATCGTGGGCTCCGAGAAACGCTTGCGCCCGGGCTGGGACGGGGCGGTCCGGCCGGTGGCCGGCCTCGGCACACCCGACGGCGTGCTGATGTCGGTGCCGCCGGACAAGGTCGATACCGTGCGCGCGCTGGCCGACCTGCCGTTGCCGGATCTGCTCGACAAGCTGCCGGGCGCGGTCGACCATGACGGGTGGCGGGCCTTCGAGGCGGTGTTCCGCTGGACGACCGACCCGGCGCCGCTTCCCGACGCGGGGGAGTGGATCCCGGCCGTCGACCCGGTCGTGCCGAAGTGGCTGCGCCCGTTCGGCGCTGAGGTGCTGGTCGCCCGCGACGACGACGGCGGCTATCTCGCCGGGGTGGGCATCAAGCGGCACGACCCGTACGGCAACGAGCTGTCCGTCGGCACCGAACCCGCCGCCCGCGGCCGCGGCCTGGCCCGCCGGCTGGTCGCGCAGGCGGCCCGCCGCGTGCTCGACGAGGGGGCGGTGCCGACCTACCTGCACGACCCGGCCAACCTGGCGTCGGGCAAGGTGGCGACGGCGGCGGGCTTTCCCGACCTGGGCTGGGTCGCCTACGGCGTGTTCGGCCCGGAAGGTCCGTGAGCCACCAGCCGCGGGGCCGGGTCGACCCGGCTGAGCTCCCGGTAGGCCAGCACGCCCGTCCAGATCACCAGGACGGCCGAGACGATCGCGAACCAGGGCAGCAGCAACCGGTTGGTCTCGTGCACCTGGAACACGTCGCCGTAGCGGGAATGCCAGCCCAGCTGGATCGCCACCTCGAGGATCAGCACGATCCGCGCCCACCGGGTGAGCCTGCGCCAGTGGCCCTCGTGTGCGACCCACAGGTGCAGGGCGATCAGCAGCACGACCATGACGGCCAGCCACGGGATCCGCAGCCAGCTCAGGAACGAGCCGCTGAACTCCAGCTCCTCGGCGCGGAAGCGCCCGAACGTCAGCGCCGTCAGCAGCGGCTGCGGAACCAGGTAGCAGAGCAGGAAGACCAGCCAGAACACGGTGTACGCGACGGCGCCGGGCCACCCTGCGCGGTCGGAGCGCGCCCGCACCGGCCGCGGCTTCCACGCGAACGCGTCGGGCCGGTAGCGCAGGATGACGCTCCTGGTCGTGAACCCCACGAGCAGGAGGCCGAACCAGGCAAGCACGGCGACGCTGCTGCGCGTGCCCGCCTCGGGGAAGGTCTGCTCGGCGGTCGGATAGAACAGCAACGACAGCACCGAGCCACCTGCCAGCGCGGCGACGATGAAGCTCCACGTGTCGCCGGGTGCGATCAGCGTGAACGGCCGGTGGTAGCGGCCCGCGGTGTCACCCGGGCGGCCGAACGCGCGCAGCATCTCCGTGGCCAGCTCGGCGTCCGCCGGCCGCCCGGTCGACGCCGCGCGGCTGCGCAGGTCCTCGCGGAGCAGGGCGCGCAGCTCGAAGGCCACGTCGTCGCGCTTGGCACCGGGCAGCCGCCGGGCCACGTCGTGCACATAGCTGTCGATGACGTCGTTGGCGTCCATGTCTCCTCAGTCCAGGAGCGTCGTCAGCACGTCGACCTGCCGGCGCCAGCTCTCGGTCATCGCCGCGAACAGCCGGTGCCCGTCGGGGCTGAGCCAGTAGTAGCGGCGGGGTGAGGCGCCGTCGGTGTTCCACGCGCTCTCCAGCACGCCCTGCGTCTCCAGCCGGCGCAGCAGCGGGTAGAGGGTGCCCTCCTCGATCGGCAGGCCGGCGTCGGCCAGCACCTGCCGCAACGAGTAGCCGTATTGCCTGGTGCGCAGGCCGGACAGGACCGCGAGCACGAGCACACCGCGCCGGAGGTCGCCCTCGAGCCGCTGCAACGCGCCGTCGTCCATCCGCCTCGCCTCATTCAGTACTGTGTCCTACACAGTATGAGGGCACGCACAGCCCCAGGGCAATGACCGATTGTCGTCAGCCGACGGTGGAGCCGAAGACCTCGTCCCGGACGGCGTCGAGGGCGACCAGCAGCGCACCGCGCAGCACAGGCTCCTCCTCGACCTGGGTGACCACGACCTTCGGCGAGACCAGCGTGATCGCCGCGACCTCGTGCTGCACCCGCTCGGCGAGTGCGCTGCCGCCGGCCTGGCCGACCTCGCCGGCCAGCACCACCAGCGGCGGGTCGAGCACGACGCAGGTGCTGGCCACGCCGAGCGCGAGCCGCCGGGCGATCTCGTCGAGCGCCGCGCCGCCCGCGGTGCCGGCCGCGATCGCGGCCCGGATCGCGTCGGCCGCCGAGGAGCCGCGGAAGCCGTGCTCGCGGGCCACCGTGCGCAGTGCCGCGGCGCCGGCGAGCTGGCCGAACGGCGGCTGGGAGCGACGGGACTGGTCACGGTTGACGGGCACGCCGGGCACGGGGAGGTAGCCGATCTCGCCGGCTGCGCCGCTGCTGCCGTGGTGGAGCCGGCCGCCGAGCACGATCGCGAGGCCGACGCCGACGTCGGCCCAGACGAGCGCGAAGTCGTCGACGCCGGCGGCCGCACCGTATTCGGCCTCGGCGCAGGCGGCCAGGTTGACGTCGTTCTCGAAGACGACCGGGGTGTGCAGGTCCTCGCGGAGCGCGGCGAGCAGGCCGCGGTGCCAGCGGGGGAGGTTGAACGCGAACGTGATGTCGCCGGAGCCCGGGTCGACGAGACCCGGCGTGCCGAGCACCACCCGCCGCACGTTGTCGAGCTGGGCGTGCGCGTTGCTGGCCGCCTGCACCACGGCCTCGTGCACGACGCCGACCGGGTCGTCGGTGTCCTTCGTGGACATCTCGACCTGCCCGGTCACCTTGCCGGTGATGTCGGCGCACGCGGCCACCACCCGGTCCGCCGTGATGTCGACGCCGACCACGTAGGCGCTGGCCGGGCGCACGGCGTAGAGCTGCGCGTTGGGGCCCCGGCCGCCGGCCTGCTCGCCGACCCGGGTGACCAGGCCGCGCTCCTCGAGCCGCTCGACGAGCTGTGACGCGGTCACCTTGGACAGGCCGGTCAGCTCGCCGAGCTGGGCGCGGGTCAGCGGTCCCCGGGCGAGCAGCAGCTCGAGCGCGGCGCGGTCGTTGAGCGCGCGCAGCAGGCGGGGGGTACCGGGCAGGCGGGTCGACCCCATGCGACATCCTCTAGCAATAAGGAATCTTTACTAATACATTAGTCGCCTTACGAGTAGGCGTAGCGTACTGGGAAGCGAATGGTGCGACGATCACACAACCCGGCAGGTGCGAGTCACAAGAGGGTGAGAACCGATGGCGATTGATCCCGCTCTGCGCCGGCTTGCCCTGCGCACGCTGCTCGCGGCCTATCCCGGCAGCGCGCCTCCGCCCTGGGCGGTCGACCTGGCCGCGGAAGGACTCGCCGGTTATACGCTGTTCGGCTTCAACATCGTCGACCGCGGGCAGGTCGCGGCCAGCACCGCCGCGCTGCGGGCGGCCAACCCGCAGGTGATCGTCGCGATCGACGAGGAGGGCGGCGACGTCACCCGGCTCGCCCATCGCACCGGCAGCCCGTACCCGGGCAACGCCGCGCTCGGCGCCCTCGACGACGTCGAGGTGACCCGCGCGGTCTACCGGGCGATCGGCGCCGAGCTTTCCGCCGTCGGCGTCAACGTCGACCTCGCACCGACCGTCGACGTCAACACCGCCGACGACAACCCGATCATCGGTACGCGCTCGTTCGGCGCCGACACCGCGCGGGTGGCCGCACACACCCGGGCCGCCGTCGAGGGCCTGCAGGAGACCCGGGTCGCGGCCTGTGCCAAGCACTTCCCGGGGCACGGCGCGACGGTCGCCGACTCGCACCTGGAACTGCCCACTGTGGACGTGCCGCTGGCCGTGCTGCGGGAGCGCGACCTGCCGCCGTTCGCCGCCGCGGTCGCGGCCGGCACCAAGGCCGTGATGACCGCGCACATCCGCGTGCCGGAGTTGACCGGGGACGGGCCCGCCACCTTCAGCCGGGCTGCGATGCACGACCTGCTCCGCCTCGAGCTGGGCTTCGACGGCGCGCTGATCACCGACGCGCTGGAGATGAAGGGCGCCGCGGTGGTGGCCGGCGGCACCGCGCAGGCCGCCCCGCTGGCCCTGGCGGCCGGCGCCGACCTGCTCTGCATCGGCGCCGACGTGGACGCCGCGCTGGTCGAGGAGACCGCCGCCGAGATCGTCGCCGCGATACAGGACGGCCGGCTCGACGCGGCCCGGGTCGAGGAGGCGGCGGCGCGGACCGCGGCGCTCGCGGCCTGGACGGCGACGAGTGCACCGACGGAGCCGGCGCCAGAGAGCCTCGGCTACGACGCCGCCCGGCGCGCCGTCCGGGTGGAGGGCGACCCGCTGGTCGGGGCCGTGCCGCTGGTGGTCGAGCTGGCCGCGACGTCGACCATCGCCGAGGGCCGGGTGCCCTGGGGCCTGCGCGGGCACGTCGACGGCGCCGAGCAGATCCGTGCGGTGGCCGCGAACACCGGCGCCGACGAGCTGCTGGCGCGGGCCGGCGACCGGCCGATCGTGGTCGTCGCCCGGCACGCGCACCGGCTGGCCAACGCGACGGAGCTGATCGAGGCGCTGGCCGCCCGGCACCCGGTCACGGTGGTCGAGATGGGCTGGCCGTCGGGCTGGCGGCCGGCCGGGGTCCGGGCGTTCGTGACCACCTACGGCGCCAGCCACGCCAACGGGCGGGCCGCCGCGGCGGTGCTCGGACTGCGCTGATTGAACGCGTTCAAGTTTGTCCGTACGATGACGTCGCACGGAAGTTGAACGTGTTCGACATCGCGGAGCGGAGTCGGTACGGTGAGAACCGATGACCGACCGACCCGTTCCGCCACCCGCCGACGCCGGCGGTGCCACCGAGCAAACGGGGGTCGGTGGCACCGCCGGCGCCGAACCCGCCACCGCCCGGGGTGAGCAGACGCGGCAGCTGATCCTCGACACGGCGCTGCGGCTGTTCCGGGAGCGCGGCTACGCGCAGACCACGATGCGGGGCATCGCCAAGGAGGCCGGCGTCGCCGTCGGCAACGCGTACTACTACTTCAGCTCCAAAGAGCACCTGATCCAGGAGTTCTACGCGGAGACGGGGGTCGAGCACCGCGCTCGCGCGGCAGCCGTGCTCGCCCGGGAGACGGAGTTCGCGCCGCGGCTGCGCGGGGTGCTGCACGCCGGGATCGACACGCTCGCGCCGTCGCACGAGTTCGCCGCGACCTTCTTCAAGACCGCGGCGGAGCCGACCTCGCCGCTGAGCCCGTTCTCGCCGGAGTCGTCGCCGACCCGCCAGGCCTCGATCGCCCTGTTCCGGGAGACGCTGACCGGCTCGACGGCGAAGGTCGACCCGGAGCTGCGCGACGAGCTGCCGGAGCTGCTCTGGCTCGCGTACCTCGGCGTGGTCCTCTACTGGGTGCACGACCGTTCACCCGGGCAGGCGAAGACCCGCACGCTGATCAACGGCGCGGTCCCGCTGATCGACCGGCTGGTGGGGCTGTCCCGGCTGCGGGTCCTGCGCCCGGTGACCCGCGACGTGCTGGGCCTGATCCGTACGCTGCGTCCGTAATTGCATTGCTGAGCGTCACGTCCACCCTGGACCATCGAGCCCATGGACGTCCTGACGGTTACCGCGCTGCGCAAGCGCTTCGGCCCGGTCGCCGCCGTCGACGGGGTCAGTTTCAGCGTCGCCGCCGGTGAGGTGGTCGGCCTGCTCGGGCCCAACGGCGCGGGCAAGACCACCACCCTGCACATGGTGCTCGGCCTGACGCTGCCCGACTCCGGCACCGTCGAGATGTTCGGCCACGACATGACCCGCGACCGCACGCGCGCGCTGGCCCGGGCCAACTTCGCCGCCAGCTACCTGCACCTGCCGGCGGTGCTGCGGGTCGAGGAGATCCTCGACGTCTACGCGCACCTCTACGGCCTGCGCCGGCCGGCCGCGCGGGTCGCACACATGCTGGAGCTGCTCGACCTCGGTCCGCTGCGCCGGCAGCAGTTCAGCCGGCTCTCGTCCGGCCAGCAGACCCGGGTGCTGCTGGCCAAGGCGCTGCTCAACGAGCCCGGCCTGCTGATCCTCGACGAGCCGACGGCCAACCTCGACCCCGACGCCGCCGACCGCGTGCGCGGGTTGCTGATCGAGCAGGCGGCGCTCTCCGGCCGGGCCATGCTGATCACCTCGCACAACATGCGCGAGGTCGAGCGGATGTGCGACCGGGTGCACTTCGTGTCCGGCGGCCGGATCGTGGCCACCGGCAACGCGACCGAGCTGGCCGGCGCCTACGGAGTCGACGACCTGGAAGCCGTGTTCCTGCGGGTGGCGAGGGGAGGTGCCGCGGCATGACCACGCTCGCCCACGACGTGGCCGGCGGCGTCGCGCGCCGGCGCCGGGTGGCCGGCATCGTCCGGCGGGACTTCTACGCGACGCGGCGCAACGGCGGCCGGATCGTCGAGATCCTGTTCTGGCCGGTGCTGGAGCTGGTGATCTGGGGGTTCGTCTCGGTCTTCCTGCGCGCCAACAACGTGCCGATCGCGGTGTCGGTGCTGCTCGGCGCCGTGCTGCTCTGGCAGGTCGTCGGCCGGGCGCAGGGCGACCTGGCGGCGATGTTCCTGCACGACGTGTGGAGCCGCAACCTGCTCAACGTGTTCGTGTCGCCGCTCTCGCTCGGCGAGTTCCTGGCCGGTCACGTCATCTTCGGCGCCGCGCTGCTCACCGCCAACAGCCTGGTCATGTCGGGGCTGGCGCTGCTGCTCTACGGCTTCGGGATCACCACGATCGGGCCGGCGCTCGTGCCGTTCCTGGTCCTGCTGGTCGCGATGGGCTGGGGCCTGGGCATGGTGGCGATCGCGGTGGTGATCAGGTTCGGCGAGAGCACCCAGTCGATCGCGTGGGTGCTGGCGGCCGCGTTCCAGCCGTTCGCGGCGGTGTTCTACCCGGTCTCGGTGCTGCCGCCGGCGGCGGAGGCGCTCGCGCACGCGGTGCCCGCGAGCCACATCTTCGAGGGCATGCGCGGCGTGCTCGCCGGGCAGGGCATCGACTGGTCGGGCCTGGCCGTCGCGGCGGTCCTCGACGTGCTGCTGCTCGCCGGTGCGCTGACGTTCCTGGCACACGCCCTGCGGCACGCCCGCCGCACGGGCCGACTGTCGAAGTTCGGCGAATGAGGGTCAGGCGGCGGCGAGGAGGGCCACGCCGACCGCGACGGCGATGCTGGCCGCCACGCGGACCCGGCCCATCGGCTCCTTGAAGGCGAGCATGCCGATCACGGCCGCGACCACCACGCTGCTCTCGCGGAGCGCGGCGACCGCGGCCAGCGCGCCCCGGGTCTGCGCCCAGAGCACGAGACCGTAGGCCAGTGTGGACATCACGGTGACGGCGACCGCGGCCACCCAGGCGCGGCCGCCGGCCGCCAGCATCGGGGTGTCGCGGCGCAGCGCGAGCGCGAGCACGGCGGTCGCCGCACACTCCAGGCCGACCAGCCACAGCGTGTAGCCGGCGGCGCTGTCGCTGCGGCGCACGCCGATGCCGTCGACCAGCGTGTAACTTGCGATCGTCAGCCCGGTGAAGACCGCGGCCAGCACCGCGGGCCGGTTGGCCTTCACCCGGCGCCACGGTGTCAGCCCGAGCACGGCGATCGCGCCGGCGATGACCAGCACGCCGATCGCCGGCAGCGGGGCGAGCGGCTCGTCGAGGACCAGCGCCGCGACCACCGCCACCACGACGGGGCCGAGGCCCCGGGCCAGCGGGTACGTCTGGTTGAAGTCACCGAGCCGGTAGGCCGCGAGCAGGCCGAGGTTGTAGGCCACGTGGATCAGCGCGGAAGCGATCAGCCAGCCCCACGACGCCGCCGCCGGCATGTCGACGAACCACAGGCCGACCGCGCAGATGACCGCGCCCACGAGGCTCGACCGGGCGAAGATGCCGACCTGGTCGTCGGTCGCCTTGACCAGCGCGTTCCAGGACGCGTGCAGCACCGCGGCGGCGAGCACCGCCAGCACCACGACGGGCCCGGTCCACGGGCTCATACGGCGTCGGCGGCGGCCACCCGGGCCGGGTCGGGGTCGGCCCAGCTCCAGTTGGGGTGGGCCCGGTTGGTCAGCAGCACGAGGACCAGCTTCCGGTCGGGGTGCACCACCAGCGACGTGCCGGTGAAGCCGGTGTGCCCGAACGTGCGCGCGCTCGACAGGCGGCCCATGAACCACGGCTGGCCGAGCACCACGCCGAGGCCGTGGTCCGCGGTGCGCTGCGGGCGCTCGGGGTCGATCGCCGGCTTGCCCTTGTTGGCGTTGGTCAGCATCCGCTTGACGATGCCGGTCGACAGGATCCGCTTTCCGCCGTGCGTACCCCCGTTGAGCAGCATGTTGCCGATGACGGCGAGGTCGGCGGCGGTGCTGAAGACGCCGGCGGATCCGGCGACGCCACCCATGACGTTGGCGACGTCGTCGTGCACGGTGCCGCGCAGCAGGCCGCGTGACGTGCGCGCGTCGGTGGCCACGAGGCGGGCCGCCTGGTCGGCCCTGCTCAGCCAGGACAACGGCTTGAAGCCCGTGTCGCGCAGGCCGAGCGGGCCGGTCAGCCGCGACTTCAGCGCCGCGTCGAGGCTCTGCCCGGTGACCTGCTCGACCAGGGCCGCGGCCACCATCAGGCCGACGCTGGAGTAGCGGAACGTCCTGCCGGGCACCGCGCCCTTGACCAGCGGCGTGGCCAGCACGGCGGCGCGGCGGGCGGCGGCGGAGGACAGGCCGGTGACCTTCGCGCCGACCGGCAGGCCGCTCGTGTGGGTCAGCAGCATCTCCACCGTCACCGCGTCCTTGCCGGTGCCGGTGAACCCGGGCAGGTAACCCGCGACCGGCGCGGCCAGGTCGACCGTGCCCTTGTCGACCTGCTGGAGCAGCAGGATCGAGGTGTAGACCTTCGTGACCGAGGCCAGGTCGAAGATCGAGTCGGTGCGCATCCGCACGCGCTGCGCGGCCGGCAGCTCGACCGGGCCGGCCTTGTAGCGCACCGCGTCACCGAGCGCGACCTGCGTGCGTACCTTGCCGCCGACCGTGACCAGGGCGACCGCGCCGGCGAAGGTCGGGTGGTCCGGGTTCTCCTTCGTCGGCTTCAGGAACCTGCTCAGGGCGGTGGTCATCCGTGCGGCCGCCGCGTCGGACCTGGGTGGTGCTTTGGTGGCGTCCGGCGTGCTCGTCGGTCCAGCTCCGGGCTTGCCCAGGCCGGCCCGGCCCGAGCCGTCGACGCTCTGCGCCCATTCAGGCGCCGCGGGCTCCCCGCAGGCAGCGGTCAGCGCGCCCACGGCGGCGGCGAGACCACCGGACAGGACCGTACGCCGCGAGACAGACACGGCGCCGATCGTCACATGGAACAGCGGTGCCGGGCTACCCCGCGGGGTTCTCCGCGCTCACGCTTCAGCCTTGGTGGGCCAGGTGCCGAAGAAGCGCACCGAGCGGTCGTCGCCGACCAGCCGGGCCGGTGCGCCGAGCGCCTGCAACCACGACGGCGCCAGCACGCCGCGGGCCAGGCTCGCGTTGGCGACGACCGCGGCGCGCAGCGCGGAGAACGCCGCCACCGACGCGGTCCGCCAGACGTGCTGCGGCGCGTGTCCCGTCTCGGGGTCGGAGATCTGGTGCAGCAGCTCCTCGGACGTGTCCCAGTGCCGCCGGTGATGGCCGCTCGCGGTGGACACGCCCGCGCCGCCGGGCAGGCCGACCGTCGCCGCCGGGTCGACCGGCCCGTCGCGGACCAGCAGCGGCCAGCCGGTGCGCGGTGCCGGGCCGGCGGTCGCGACGTCGCCACCGATCGAGACGAGCGTGCCGACGTCCAGCGTCGCGGCGATCAGCGCGGCGCAGCGGTCCACCGCCCGGGCGCGCATCGTGACCGACAGGTCGAGCGTGACGCCCTCCGGGATGGTCAGCCGCTGCCCGTCGAGGCGCACCTCCTCCCACCTCGCCGGGCGGTACACCGCCAGCTGTCCGACCTGGACGTGCCGGGTCGAGCCGGTGGTCACCAGCGCGCCGAAGTCCGGATCGTTGCCGAGGCTGGTGAGCATCGCGCCGATCGCCGGGTCGACGTCGCCCTCGGTCTCCCGGGCCGCCGACAGCGCGACCGCGACCAGCTCGGCCAGCAGCGGGCTGACCTCACTGCCGTCGCCCGCCGCGGCCAGCTCGGAGTCGGGCCGCAGCCGGCTCGCGGCCACGTCGATCGCGTCGAGCTCGTTGCGGACCAGCTCGACCGCGCGGTCGAGCGTGCCGGCGTCGGTCACCGCCACCCGGACGGGCTCGTCCCACAGCGTCCACTCTTCGGTGGCCACAGTGGACGGTTCGGGCCCCGCGACGGCGAGCATCGGCCACTGCGTGAACGCGGGCGGTGGCGGCGGTGGAGCTTCCGGTGGCGCGGCCCCGGGCGGGGGGCCCTGCCCGGAACCGCGCGCGGACCCCGACTCGGGCACCTGGCGCCGGCCGGAGCTGCCGAAGACACTGGCCACAAGCGCCACGACAAGAACACCCGTGAACACCATCGCTGTCCCCCTCAGTGACGGATATCTCAGGCTTAGCGCGCTTTCCTGGACGTTTCCTGAGAGTCCGGTGTGGGTGGGACTTATGCGGCGCGTGCGGTGTAACGACCCGCGTTGTGCTCGACCACGAGCGGCTGCCCGAAGGCCGTGGAGAGGTGCTCCGCGGTGATGGTCCGCTCGACCGGCCCCTGCGCGACGATCGCGCCCTCGCGCAGCAGCATCGCGTGGGTGAAGCCCGGCGGGATCTCCTCGACGTGGTGGGTGACCAGCACCAACGCCGGCGCAGCCTCGTCGGAGGCCAGCGCGGTCAGGCGCTTGAGCAGGTCCTCGCGGCCGCCCAGGTCGAGCCCGGCGGCCGGCTCGTCGAGCAGCAGCAGCTCCGGGTCGGTCATCAGCGCGCGGGCGATCTGCACCCGCTTGCGCTCGCCCTCGGAGAGCGTCCCGTAGGTGCGGTCGGCCAGCGCGGCCACGCCGAGCTGCTCGAGCAGGCCGCGGGCGCGGGCCTCGTCCATCGGGTCGTACTGCTCGCGCCAGCGGCCGACCACCGACCAGGCGGCGGTGACCACGACGTCGAGCACCCGCTCCTCGCCCGGGACGCGCTCGGCGAGCTTGGCGGTCGTGATGCCGATCCGGGTGCGCAGCTCCCACACGTCGGTGCGGCCGAGCTTCTCGCCGAGCACGATCGCGCTGCCGGTGGTCGGGTGCAGCTGACCGGCGGCGATCGACAACAGGGTGGTCTTGCCGGCACCGTTGGGGCCGAGCATCACCCAGCGCTCGTCCGGGTAGACCGTCCACGCGACGTCCCGCAACAGCTGGTTGCGGTTGCGCGTGACACCGATCCCGTCGAAGGACAGCACCGCGTCGTCGATCATGTTGGTCGGCACGCGGTCATCAAACCACGCAGGCCGTGGGCCGCGGGTTGCGCCCCGCGGCCCACGCGACCGGCGTCACCCGCCAAGAAGCGCCTCGGCGGCCAGCGTCAGGTGCGCGACCGAGAGGTCCGGGTCGCGGGGCGGCACGAAGACCACCGCGTCGGCGCCGGCCGCCGCCAGCCGCTGCACCGCCGCACCGCAGCTCGCCGCGTCGCCGACGACCGCGTACTTGTCGACGATCTCGTGCGGCAGCGCGTCGGCCAGCGCACCGAGGTCGCCCTGGGCCTGCGCGACCAGTTGGGCCAGCAGGTCGGCGTCGGCCGGGTCGGACGGCTGCACGGGCGCGCTGAACTGGGCGGCGAGCTCGGCCCGGGCGCTGCGGGGGTCGTCGTCGAAGTCGAGGTGCGCGTACACCGTGACCCGGTGTGGCTCCTCGCGCCCCGCCTCGGCCCGGCCCTCGTCGATGCGCTCGCGGGCCCAGGAGATGTAGGCCGGCGCCGCGCCCTCGGCCAGGATCGTGCCGTCGGCGACGCGCCCGGCCAGGCGCAACGACTTCTCGTTGCGGACGCCGGCCGACAGCAGCGGCGGCTCGGCCGGCGGGAACGCCAGCTGGACATCGTCGAGGTCGACGTGCCGGCCGTGCATCGTCACCTTCTCGCCGTGCAGCAGCGCGCGGACGGCGGCGACGGTCTCCTCGAGCACGGCCAGCGGCGACGGGTGGTGCGCGCCGACCTGGCGGACCCAGGCCGGCACGCCGTGCCCGAAGCCGGGCAGGATCCGGCCGGGAAACAGGCGGGCCAGGTTGGACAGCTCCATCGCGGCCAGCGCCGGGTTCCGGAACGCCGCCGGCAGGATGCCGATGCCGATCTTCAGCGACTCGGTGCTCGCCGCGGCCACGGCGGCCGCCGACACCGCGCCCGTGAAGAAGCAGTCCTCGACCACCCACAGCTCGTCGTAGCCGAGACGTTCGGCGAGCTGTGCGTACGCGGGGAGGTTCTCCGGCGGGCTGTCGCAGCGGAACATGACCCCGATCGGTGGATTGTCCATGGAAAGCAGCCTGCCAGACGCGCCCTAGAATCGCCGACTATGAATCGGGCCAAGGTCGTGGTCGTCGGCAGCGCCAACATGGATCTCGTCGCCAAGGCGGCCGTGCTGCCCCGGGCGGGTGAGACCGTGCTCGGCGGCGAGTTCGTCACGGTCGCCGGTGGCAAGGGCGCCAACCAGGCGATCGCGGCGGTACGCGCCGGCGCGGCGACCGGTTTCCTCGGCGCGATCGGCTCCGACGCGTTCGGCGTGACCCTCAAGGCCCGGATCGACGCCGCCGGTGTCGACACCGGGCTGCTGCGGGTCGTCTACGGCGCGTCCGGGGTCGCACTGATCACCGTGGATGCCGCCGGCGAGAACACGATCGTCGTCACGCCGGGCGCCAACGGTGCCTTCACGGAGCTGACCGGGCCCGAGCTGGCGGCGATCGCCGCGGCCGACGTGCTCGTCGCGCAGCTGGAGATCCCGGTCGAGACCGTGACCGCCGCCGCGCGGGCGGCCCGGGACGCGGGCACCCGGGTGGTGCTCAACGCCGCGCCGGCCCGGTCCTTGCCGGCCGAGCTGCTCGACGCGGTCGACCTGTTGGTGGTGAACCAGACCGAGGCGGTCGCGATCAGCGGCGAGAGCCGGCCCGAGCCGCTGCTGGACGCGGTGCCACGGGTGGTGCTGACGCTCGGCGCGGAAGGCGCGTGGTACGTCGACCGGTCCGGCGCCTCGGTGCGCGTGCCGGGCGTACGGGTGGACACGGTCGACTCGACGGCCGCCGGTGACGCGTTCACCGGCGCGCTGGCCGTGGCGTGGGCCGAGGGCCGGGAGATCGTCGAGGCGGTCGCCTGGGCCTGCGCCGCCGGTGCCGCGTGCGCCCGCAAGCTCGGTGCGTCGACCGCGCTGCCGACCCGGGCCGAGATCGACGAGCTGTGGTCGGTCAGTCGAGGTCCTGACCCCGCCGCGTGAGCATCCGCAGGCCCGGGATGCCCTTGACGGCCAGTCGCAGGTCGCGGGTGACCTCCAGCAGCTCGTGGATGTCGGGGCCGACCCGGTCGAGCGTCGCCAGGATCGGCAGGATGTCCTCGTCCATGTGCTTCGTGAAGCGGGGCAGCTCGTCGATCAGCTTGATCGCCGCGTCGACCTCCTCGTCGGAGAGCTGCTCGACGAAGCGGTGCGCCATCGGCGCGCCCCGGCGCAGCGCCGGGCCGTAGACGCCGAGCAGCTCATCGGCCGTGCCGGCGGTGACCTCGGCCTTGTCGACGACGGCGTTGGCCTTGACCGCCACGGTCTCCGCGTCGCCGATCACCCCGCGGGCGTCGGTGACGGCGGTGCCGGCGGCCGCGGTCAGCCGCTGGGTCTCCTCGACCAGGATCGCGGCGGCGGTGACCACCCGCGCCACCTGCTCGACCTGCGTGGTCGCGGCGGTGCTGAGCACGCGGGTGCGCTCCAGCACGGCCTCGGCGTCGGTGACCGCGGCGTCGACGCCGTCGATCAGCGCGCCGGCCCGGTCGGCCAGCGCGTCGAGCCGGTCGAGAAACGCTTCGGCCCGGTCGGCGATCGCGCCGACGCGTTTGACCAGCGCCTCGATGTCGTCGATCACGCGCAGCGCGCGGGCCGGCACGGTGACCGCCGAGCGGGTCAGACCGATCACGTCACTCGGTGTCGGGATGGGCAGCGCCATGCCGACCATTGTCACCCGGCCGGGCCAGCGCCGGGGGTCAGGCCAGGTTCGACGAGCGGGGGTACGCGTCGGCGGGGTCGGTCAGCACGTTCACCAGGTACGGCACGCCGGCCGCGAACGCCCGCTCCAGCGCGCCGCCGAGGTCGGCCGCCTTGCTGACCGTCTCGCCCGCGCCGCCGAGCGCCTTGACGACGTCGTCGTAGCGCAGGCCGGGCTGCAGGTCGGCGGCCACGTCGTAGCCGTACATCGCCTGCATGGGGTGTTTCTCCAGGCCCCAGATGCCGTTGTTGCCGACGACGATGACCACCGGGAGCTGCTGGCGGACCAGGGACTCGACGTCCATCAGCGAGAAGCCGGCGGCCCCGTCGCCCATCAGCACGCAGATCTGCCGGTCGGGGTAGGTGACCCGGGCCCCCATCGCGTAGCCCATGCCGGTGCCGAGGCAGCCGTACGGGCCCGGGTCGAGCCAGGTGCCGGGCTGGGCGGGCTCGAGGTAGCGGCCGGCGTACGAGACGAAGTCGCCACCGTCGCCGATCGTCACCGCGTCGGCGGCGAGGACCCGGCGCAGCTCGCCGTAGATCCGGGCCGGCTTGATCGGGTCGGTGTCGGCCGCCATCTCGTCGGCGTCGCGCGCCTTGGCGGCGTCCTCGGCGGTGCGCAGGCTGGCGATCCAGTCCTCGTGGTCGGCCCGGGTGCCGGTGTAGTCGGCCAGCGCCGACAGGATGAGCCGCAGGTCGCCGGCGGGAGAGACGGTCGGGTTGACGTGGGTGGCGCGCTGGCTCGGCGCGTCGACGACGTGCACCACGCGGGCGTCGCCGAAGTCGCCGAAGCTCAGCCGGAAGTCGAGCGGGGTGCCGATCACCACGATCACGTCGGCGCCCTTGAGCGCGGCGCGGCGGGCCTTGGCGAACGCGAGCGGGTGGTTCGGCGGGAGCGCACCGCGACCCATGCCGTTCGCGATCACGGGTACGCGCAGCGTCTCGGCCGCCTCCCGCAGCGCGGCGACCGCGTCGGCGGCGTAGACGTCGGAGCCCGCGATGATCACCGGGTGCTGCGCCTCGGCGATGAGCTGGGCGGCGCGGTCGACGTCGGCGGGGTCGGGCTCGATCACCGGCACGTCGGGCGCGCCGGGCGCGTCGGCCTCGCCGTGCGAGAAGACGATCTCCAGCGGGAGGTCGAGGAAGACCGGGCCGCGGTGCGGGGTCAGCGCCGCGCCGAGGGCCGCACGGACCGCGCCCGGGATCTCGTCGGTGGCGAACACGGTGGCGGCGTGCTTGGTGACGGGGGCGACCAGCGGCACGTGGTCGAGCTCCTGCAGGCTGCCGGCGCCCCAGCGCATCGCCGGCGCGCGGCCGCCGATCACCATCACGGGTGACGCGTTGAAGTGGGCGCTGGTCAGGCCGGAGATGCCGTTGGTGACACCCGGGCCGGCGGTCAGCACCGCGAGGCCGGGACGGCGGCGCAGCTTGGCCACGGCCTCGGCGGCGAACACCGCGGACTGCTCGTGGCGCACGTCGTAGATCGGGAAACCGGTCTTGTGCGCCGCGTCGTAGAGCGGGAACACATGGCCGCCGGAGAGCGTGAACATCTCCTCCACGCCGGCCGCGCGCAGTGCCGCGAGGGCGAGCTCGCCGCCGTGACCCTCAACCCGGTCGTTCATGCTCGCCACTCCCGTCGCTCGGTCCGCTCCAAGCACCTTACCGGTGAGTAGTGGAAACGTGAGAACCGCTCACCTCAGCTCCTCGAGCCAGTTTTTCGCGGCCTCGAGGATGTCGGCGTACGAGTCGCCGGTGGCGTAGTGGAAGGCGACCACGGCCGCGACCACCGGAGTGGCCACCAGCAGCGCGAACATGATGAGCCCGCGGAGGAACCGGGCGAAACCGCCGCTGCGTCGGTTGCGGGCGGCCGGCCGGGCCGGGGCGTCCCAGACCGGTGGGCGGTCGTCGCGGCGGGTGGCGGTGCGGGCGCGGGCCGGCTCCGGGTCCGCGTGGACGCGGGGCTCGTCGTGGCCGGAGAGCGCGCGGAGATCGGCGACCAGGGCCGGCTCGGCCAGGGTGTCCCGCCCGAAGCGGGAGGGGCGGTTGGCGCTCTTCGGCGGGCGGACCGGGACGGCGGCGCGGCCGGGCGGGAAGGACGGTGCCGGTTTCGGCGGTGCGGGGCTCGCCGGTGCGGCACTCGCCACGGCGGCCTTGCCGTTGCCGTTCACCGCGACCGGCGCGCTGGCGACCACCGACGGTGCGGCGGCGGGCGTCGGGGTCGGGTCGTCGTCGGCCGGCGGGTCGTCGCCGCCCGGCGCCGGGCTGCCGGCGGGGGAGACCGGCGCGATCACGTTCGGCGGCGGGATGGCCCCGTTGGCCGACTCGACGATCTTCGGGAACTGGCCGGTCACCGGCACCGCCGCGGGCGCGCTGGCCAGCGTGGCGGTGACCGCCAGCACGGCACCCTCGGCTACCACCAGCTCGGGCTGCTCGATCACGACGGGCGGCTCGCCCAGCTCGCGGTGCAGCAGGGTGGCCAGCAGCGGGATCCGGCTCGACCCGCCGACCAGGAACACGCCGGCCCGGTTGCCCTCGGGCAGCGCGGCGGCCTCGATCACCGCCTTGGTCACCTGCACGGTCTGGGCCAGGATCGGCATCGCGACCCGCTCCAGCTCCGCGCGGGTCAGGTGGGCCTCGACGTCGCAGATCGGGATCACCAGGTCGGCCGTGGGGCTGCGGGAGAGGCGCTCCTTGGCGACGCGCACGTCGTCCCAGAGCTGCCGCTTGGCCCGCCGGTCCTCGACCGTCGCCGGGTTGCGCAGCCGCTCCCAGGCCTCCGGGTGGGCGGGCGCGTAGGTGGTGGCCAGGTGCTCGACCAGCGCCGCGTCGACGTCGAGCCCGCCGAGGTCGGTGCGGCCGTCGACGGCCAGCACCTCGAAGCCCGTGGCCCTGCGGACGACGACGCTCGCGTCGAACGTACCGGCGCCGAAGTCGTGCACGACGACCGCGGAGCCGATGGGAACGTCCCGGCCCAGCACCTCGGCGAAGTAGGTGGCCGCGGCCACCGGCTCGGCGACCAGCCGGCCGTCGCCCAGGCCGGCCGCGGCGGCGGCGCGGGAGAGCAGCTCGCGCCGGGTCGCGCCCCAGATCGCCGGGCAGGTCAGGGTCAACGCGGGCGGGGTGTCGGCGGTGACCTCGCCGGTGGTCAGGTCGCCGATGGTCCGGCGCCACTCCTCGGCCAGCCGGCCGAGCACGGCGCCGACGAGGTCGACCACGGGCACGTCACGCTCGCCGAGCAGCACGCTGCCGTCGTCGACGCGGCGCTTCGGGTTGGGCTCGAACCGGGCGGGGTCGAGGCGGGCGCTGTGCACCGCGTCCCGGCCGGCCACGAGTGGGGCGTCGCCGGGCGGGGCGTAGACCGCGGAGGGGAGCAGGGGAGAGCCGTCGACCAGCAGCGGGCGCGCGCGACCGTCGGGCCAGCGCACCACGGCCACCGTGTGCGAGGTCCCGAAATCGACCCCAAGTGCGGCCCCCGGTGACATGCGCCGAGCCTACCGGTGCCGCGCCCGTGCCCGAGCCTGCTTGATCACCTTCCGGTGAAGTCTGGTTTGCGCTTTTCCACGAAAGCCGCCATGCCCTCGGAGCGGTCGTCCGTGGCGAACAGGGCCGCGAAGAGCTGGCTCTCCCAGGCGAGACCGGAGGTCAGGTCCATGTCGAGCCCGCCGTCGATCGCCTGCTTGGCGGCGCGGATGGCCTGGGCGGGACCGTTCGCGTACGGCCGGACCAGGGCGATCGCCTCGGCGTAGACGTCGGCGGCCGGGACGACCCGGTCCGCGAGCCCGATCCGCAGCGCCTCGTCGGCGTCGACCATGCGGCCGGAGAGCACGATGTCCTTGGCGCGGGCGGGGCCGACCAGCCGGGCGAGCCGCTGTGTGCCGCCGGCGCCGGGGATGATGCCGAGCTTGATCTCGGGCTGGCCGAGCTTGGCGTCGTCCGCCACGACCCGCCAGTCGCAGGCCAGGGCCAGCTCGCAGCCGCCGCCGAGGGCGTAGCCGGTGATCGCCGCGACGACCGGCTTGGGGATGCGGGCCACCGCACCGAGGGCCGCGGACAGGTCGGCCGCCCGGGCAGCCATGTCCACGTACGACATCGTGGCCATCTCCTTGATGTCGGCGCCCGCGGCGAAGACCTTCTCGCCGCCGTAGACGACGACCGCGCGGACGCTGTCGTCGGCTGTCGCCTCGAGGGCCGCGGCCCGGATCTCCTCCTGCACCTGGGTGTTCAGCGCGTTCATCGGCGGCCGCTCGAGCCGGATCGTGCCGATTCCGTCATGCTTCTCCAGCCGGACAAGCTCGCCCACGTCACACCTCCATGTGCTTATCGCGTCCGAGACACATTACGGGGTACGGGAGTGGGTAACGTGGAAGCGGGTCCGTTCCTAGGTGGCAGGGATGATCACTTACTACAACGACCGCGCGGTGCAGGTCACGTCGCAGGCGATCCGCGTCGCCGGGCGCAGCTACCCGCTGGCCGCGCTCTCCCGGGTGTGGCACCGGCGGGGCGAGCGCTCGTGGGGCACGGTCGCGGGCCGGGGCGCGATCGGGGTCGCCCTGATCGTCCCGCTGGTCACCGCGGCCCTGGGCATCGTGCTGGCGCTGCGCCTGCACACCACGACGGGCACCACGATCCTGATCGTCGGCGGCTCGGTGCTCGTCGGCCTGGCCGCGGCGCCGCTGGCCGACTTCCTGCTGGGCCGCCTGGACCTGTCCTATTCGAAGGGTGCCCGCGCCCTGGAGATCTGGGCGGACGTCGGCGGCCGCCCGACCCTCCTGGTCCGCACGGCCGACGCGCTGGTCTTCGGCCAGATCTACCGGGCGCTGCAGCGGGCGCTCGAGGCCGCGCCGAGGTATTGACGCCAACGGTTTTCCTGATGAGGTGACCGTCTACTACCGCGATCAGCACGTCCAGGTGACGTCCGACATGGTGCGGGTCGACGGGGTCGGCTATCCGGTCGCGGCGTTGGCGCTGGTCTGGCACAGACGCGGCACGGGAACGACCCGCACGCGATCCCGCCGCCTCGGCCGGGGCGTCCTCATCCTGCTCATCTCGATCCTCCCGCTGGCGGCGATCGTCTGCGCCATCTCACTCATCTACTCGGCCAGCGACCGCGCGGCCTGGGGCCTGGCGGCCGTCGTACTGGGCGTGGGCGTGATCGGCGCGATCGTGCTGCTGCCGCTGGCGGAGCTGCCGCTGAGCTGGCTGGACCGCTCCTACGACGAGGGCACGGTGGTCAACGAGCTCTGGGTGCGCTACGCGGGCCACGACCAACTCCTCCTGCGTACGACCAACACACTCCGCTTCGGCCAGATCTACCGAGCCGTCCAACGCGCGGTGGAACAACACCCGAGCTAGCGGCTGGGCGTTCAGCTGGCGACGACGAGGCGGGACTGGGCCGTGACCAACTCGGGGGAGGAGAGGTCCGCGTAGAGGTCGCGAGCCTTGAGCCACATCTCGTGGCCCGCGTCGACGTCGCCCCATTCCACGAGGACGTCGCCCAGCAGGAGGAGGGCGGCGGCGATGCCCGGGCGGTGGCCGGTTTCGCGGTAGATCTGCAGGGCGTTGCGGACGTCGCGCATCGCCGTGGGGCGGATGCCCAGGTCGTGTGCGCACCGCGCCAGCACCCAGAGCGCCCGGCCCTCCAGGATGCGGAAGCCGGCGGATCGCGCCTGCTCCAGCGCGGTGTCGGCCAGTTCCTTCGCCTCTTCCGGGCGGCCCTGGTCGTGCCGCACGTCGGCCAGCGTGACCACCGCGCTGACCTCGGTGTGCGGGTAGTTGGCCCGGCGGGCCAGGCGGACCGCCTCGTCGAGCGCGTCGGCGGCCAGGTCGAGGTCGCCGTTGGCGATGTGCGCGACACCGAGCGCCTTGTGCGCGTCGGCC
>NZ_JBFAIU010000046.1:0-33544 GCF_040654855.1 Asanoa sp. NPDC050611 | reverse complement strand
CGATGGGGCGGGCTTTTCCGTGCGGCGGTCAGACCGCGCTGAGGGAGAAGTCGTCGAGCTGGACCCAGATGTCGCCGTGGTCGGTCCAGACGCCGGCATAGACCACGACGCTGGTACGCGCGCCGCTGTTGAACGTGACGGTGAACCGGGTCCACGGACCCACCGCCCGGAAGTTCGCCTCGCTGATGACCGCGTTCGCCGTCGTGCGTACGCCGAAGAAGCCGTTGTCGCTGTTGGGCGAGGTGCGCAGGAAGCCGGTCAGTTGGTAGGTGGTGTTGGCGGCCACCGGCACCGTCTGGTGCACGTCGTGCCAGCCGCTGTTGTAGCGCGCGAAGGCGTTGCGGTCACCGGAGTAGCCCCACCGCGCGTTGTCGATGCCGCAGTTGCCGGTGCACGCCCAGAAGCCGCCCGTGCCGGAGCCGTTGAGGGCGCCACGCTCGAAGCTCGGGTCGCCCACCAGGTTCGGCTTCACGATCTGGCCGGCGGTGTTGATGGACACCTTCATCAGATAGACGTTGTACGGGTTCCATTGCGACATCAGGAAGTAGAGCTGCCCGTTGGCGCTCCACGGGTGGAAGAAGCCGCCGTAGAGGCCGGGGTAGTCGGCCGAGCTGACCGCGATCTGCGGTGTGCCCCAGGCGCCCGTGGGGCTCGTGGCTGCTCGCAGCACGATGTCCTCGCCGCGCAGGTACATCATCAGCCACTTGCCGCTGAAGGCGTCGAAGCGCACCGACAGCTCCGAGACCGGCCCGGCGACGATCGCGACGGCCGCGGACTCGGCGGTGACCCAGGCAGCGCCGTCCCAGTAGCGGTAGGCGCTCTGGGTCAGCACCTGCGCCTCGGGCACCCGTGCGAGGTAGAGGCTGCCGGTGCGGCCGCTGGGCGTGCCGTAGACGTAGACGTAGCCGCCGTTGCGGACGAAGGCCTGCTGCTGGAAGCGGTTGGTGCCGGAGGGGTTGTTCCAGGTCGGCGTACCGCTGGTGACCCAGGTGACGCCGTTGTCGTCGGAGTAGGCGATCCGGGCGTAGTTGGTGTCCCACTGGCCGGGCACGCCCCAGTGCCGTACCGACATGAACGACATGTACTGCCGGCTGCCGACGGCGATGCCGGCCGTCGGAATCTTGGTGACCTCGCCGCCGGCGTCGTTGCCCTGGTGCAGGCCGGGCACGACCTCGCGGGCCCGGCCGTCGGCGCCGGTGACCGCGCTCGCGAAGCTCATGCCGTCGGCCAGGTTGGTGTCGGTCGAGCGGAGCAGGACGTTGCTGCGCCAGTTGGCGTCGCCGGGGCCGAGCCCGCCGCCGCCGGGACCGACCCAGGCGTCGCCGAACGTGTCACCGAAGGCGGTCAGCACCTGGCCGGATCCGTTGTCCCACATGATGCCCAGGTCGGTGGCCTTGACGTTCCAGCGTCCCCAGGTGTCGTTGGGCGAGTCGGGTCCGGTGACCTTCTGGACGAGCGTCGCGGGGGTGTGTGCTGAGGTGGCGGCGGCCGGTTGGCCGGTCACCGCGACGGTGGCCGCCAGCACGGCGGCCGCCGTCAGGATGCGGGTCGGGTGTGGCACAGCGGTTCTCCTCCCGGTTGTGCGCACGCCCGGCTGGCTAGGCGGGCGGGCGCGGCGGTTGTGCGCCGATGTCCGGCACCGGTGCGCTACGCAGGTGGACCTCCATGTCGTCAGCGCTGGGCGTACGCGGGCGGCGTGCCGTAGGTCGGTCGAGGTAGAAAAGGGCGGTCGAGGCGATGTCGTCGCGCAGGGGCAGGTAACGCCAGCCGCTCCGCCAACCCAGCGCCTGCACGTCGACCCGCAGGCGGTGTCCGAAGTGGATCGGGTCGGGCAGGTGCCACCGGTACATGCCGAAGCGCTGCTGGCTCACGTAGAGGCCGTCGGGCCGGATGACCTGGGGCATGCCGAGGTAGGGCGTCGAATACTCCGTGTAGCCCTGGCCGGGCACGTCGAAGTTCCACGCACCGCCGAAGTAGTCCTCGGTGCCGGTGCCGCAGATGGTCGGGAACTCCTCGTCCTCGTCGAGGTAGAACTTCACCTCGCCCTCGCCCCACCAGCCGTTGCTGTTGACGCCCCAGGCCAGGTACGTGCCGACGTACTGGCCCTGTCCCTCGACGCCCTCGACGATGGTGTGCGGCGTGAGGTACTCGAGCGGGTTGCTGCGCCGCCACTGGGCGTGCAGGTAGCCGAGGCCGGCGTAGTCGCCGCCCGTCTCGAAGGTGATCTGGTAGTAGACCCGGACCTCGACCGTCGACAGGTTCTCGAGCGTCAGGCGGGCACCCGACTGGAACGGCATCGGCCAGTAGGAGTTGAAGCCGCCGTGCGGGTTGGCGGCGATCGGCTGCGAGTTGATCTGGGCGAACTTCCCCCAGCCCTGGCCGAAGAAGTCGCCGTACGGCACCTCGATGGCGGGCTCGTCGGCGCCGTCCCAGTAGGCGCGCAGCAACATGGTGCGCCAGTTGTCGGTGTGGGTGGTGATCCAGATATGGGTGATCTGCCCAGGCCCGTCGATGTTGGCCAGCTCGAAGGTCGCGCCGGGCGCGATGTCGACGCTGGGCGAGATCTTCCAGCCCGGGCCGAGGTCGCGTGCGCAGGCGGCGCCGGTGCCCTCGGTGGCGCGACCGCCACCACCGGGCGCGCCGTCGAAGTTCTCCGGGCTGATGGATCGGGTCTGGACCGCGCGCAGGCGGGCGATCGCTTGGTTCAACGAGATCTCCAGGGGCTGCGGCCTGTAATCGATTTCACTAAATTAGGTTGGAGTGGTGGAATGTGTCAACCACCCCACGTTCCGCACAATGGGGAACACGCTCAGCAGGCCGAACCGCTCCGTGAGGGACCGATGCCAACGATTTACGAGGTCGCGGCGCATGCCGGTGTCTCGCCGGCGACCGTGTCGCGGGTCTTCAACGGGCAGAACGTTTCGGCCGAGAAGTCCAAGCGGGTCCGCGAGGCCGCCGAGGTGCTGGGCTTCACCCCCAACCGGGTCGCCCGCACGTTGCGGCTGCAGAACTCCGAGGTGATCGCGCTGGTCATCCCGGACATCGAGAACCCGTTCTTCACCTCGCTGGCGCGGGGCGTGGAGGACGTGGCCCAGGCAGCCGGCTACTCGGTCGTCCTCTGCAACACCGACGAGGACCAGGCCAAGGAGGCCCGCTACCTGGACATCGCGCTGAGCGCGAACATGGCCGGCGTCATCCTGGCCGCGGCCGGCGACCACAGCGACCTTGACGCGCTGATCCGGCGGGGCCGGCCGATCGTGGCGGTCGACCGGGGGCCGCACGGCTACGACATCGACGCGGTCATGGTCGACAGCCGGGCCGGCGGGCGCGCTGCCACGCAGGAGCTGGCCAGGCAGGGCTACCGCCGGATCGCCTGCATCACCGGGCCCCACGACGTGGAGACCGCCACGCTGCGGGCGGAGGGCTGGCGGGCGGCGCTGCTCGGGCTGGGCCTGGACCACGCCGACGAGCACCTGATCTACGCCGACTTCCGGATCGACGGCGGGCACAAGGCCATGCGGCAGTTGGTGGAACTGCCGGAGCCCCCCGACGCCGTGTTCGTGGCCAACAACCTGATGGGCGTCGGCGCGCTGCAACTGCTCGCGGAGCGCGGCATGCTGCCGCCGGTCGTCGGCATGGCGGTCTTCGGCGACCTGCCGATCTTCTCGCCGACGCCGATGGCGGTCACGCTGGTCAGCCTGCCGGCCCGGCACCTCGGCGTGACGGCCGCGGACCTGTTGCTCAAGCGGATCAACGGCGACGACCAGCCGCCCCGCACGATCGTGCTGCGAAACCAGATCGTCCCGAGCGCCTGAGGACTGTCGGGTGCCCGATCCTCGGACCCTTGACGGTGAAATCGATTTCTGCCATCGTCTAGCCCATGGTCAACCCCGTCGCGGTGATCGGTGTCGATGTCGGCACCTCGTCGAGCAAGGGCGTGCTGGTCGCGCTCGACGGGACGATCCTGGCGACCGCGGTGCGCGAGCACGACGTGGCGCGCCCGGCGCCCGGCCAGGTCGAGATGGACGCGCCGGTCTGGTGGGACGAGGCCGTCTCCCTGATCCGTGAGCTGACCTCCGCGCAACCGGTCGCGGTCGGCGCGGTCGGGGTCAGCGGGATGGGCCCGTGCGTCGTGGTAGCCGACGAGGCCGGCAAGCCCCTGCGGCCGGCCGTGCTCTACGGCATCGACACGCGGGCCGGCGCGCAGATCGCCCGGCTGACCGCGGACCTCGGCGGCGCCGACGCGATCCGGCAACGCTGCGGCTCGGCCCTGTCGACCCAGGCGGCCGGGCCCAAGCTGGCCTGGCTCGCCGAGCACGAGCCGCAGGTGATGGACCAGGCCCGCCTCTTCTTCCAGCCCGCGTCGTGGCTGGGCTGGAAGCTGACCGGCGCCTACTACCTCGACCATCACTCGGCCAGCCAGTGCACGCCGATGTACGACCCGACCGCGCTGGACTGGCACGAGCCGTGGGCCCGGTTGGTCGCTCCCGACCTGACCTTGCCGCCCCTGTGCTGGCCGGGCGACGTGGTCGGCACGGTGACGACGCAGGCGGCCGCGGAGACCGGTCTGCCGAGCGGGATCCCGGTCATCGCCGGCACCATCGACGCCTGGTCCGAGGCGATCAGCGTCGGCGCGCACCGGGTCGGCGACCTGATGCTCATGTACGGCACGACGATGTTCCTCGTCAACACGGTCGCCGCGGCCCGCACGGCACCGACGTTGTGGGGCACGGTCGGCGCGCTGCCGGGGACCCACAACCTCGCGGGCGGCATGGCCACCTCGGGCGCGATCACCCGCTGGCTCGGCGACCTGTTCGGAACGCGGGACTACCCACGGTTGCTGGAACTGGCCTCCGCGGCCGGACCGGGCGCCGACGGGCTGCTGATGCTGCCCTACTTCGCGGGCGAGCGGACACCGGTCGCCGACCCGGACGCCCGCGGCGTCATCGCGGGCCTGACCGTCAGCCACACCCGCGGCGACCTCTACCGGGCGGCCCTGGAAGCCACCGCGTTCGGCGTGCGCCACAACGTCGAGGCGCTCCAGGCGGCCGGCAGCACCGTCTCCCGCGTCGTCGCCGTCGGCGGCGGTGCGCAAGGTCGATTGTGGACCCAGATCGTCAGCGACGTGACCGGTCTGCCGCAGGAGGTTCCGGCGCAGACCGTCGGCGCCAGCCTGGGCGCCGCCTACTTCGCGGCCGCCGCCGTGGCGCCGGTCGAGATCGACCGGTGGAACCCGATCGTCGACACGGTCACGCCGGACCCGTCCCTGCGGGCGACCTACGACGACCTCTACTCGCTCTACCTCGAGCTCTATCCGGCCACCGCCGACGTCGCCCATCGCCTGGCCGCGCACCAGCACCGGACGTCGGCGTGAGCGGCTTCCCCCGACCGCCGCTCGGGCCGGACGCCCGAGCCGCCGCGTTCCCGCTCGGCGGCATCGGCACCGGCACGGTGTCGATCGGCGCGCGCGGCGACCTGCGGGACTGGGAGTTGCAGAACAGGCCCGCCAAGGGCACCCGGCTCCCGTTCTCGTTCTTCGCGATCCGCTCGGCCCGGCCCGGGCGTGAAGCGGTGACCAAGGTGCTCGAAGGGCCGCTGACCGGGCCGCACGAGGGTGATCAGGGCTACGACGCCGGCCGGCTCGCCGGACTGCCGCGGCTGGCCACGAGTCGCATGCGCGGCGAGTACCCGCTGCTGTTCGTGGATTTCACCGATCCCGAGGTCGGGGTCGACGTCACGCTGACCGCGTTCACGCCGCTGATCCCGCTGGACGTCGACGCGTCGGGCGTACCGGGCGCGGTGCTGCGCTACACGGTGCACAACCCGACCGACGAGCGGGTGGACGTCACCATCGCCGGGTCGCTGGCCAACCAGGTCGGGATCACCGGCTGGAACGTGTTTCATTTCCCGGAGTACGCCGGGAGCCCGCGCAACACCTGGTTCGAAGAGCCGTCGTTGCGCGGCATCGAGTTCGCCAACGACCTTTCGGCCGACGACCTGCGCCACGGCACCGTCGTGCTGGCCACCACCGACGCCAGCACCAGCGCCAAGCCGCAGTGGCTGTCCGGCTTCTGGCAGGACGGCGTGCAGGTGTTCTGGGACGACCTGCGGGCCGACGGCCGGCTCGACGCCGAGACGGTGTTCTCGCTCGACGAGCCGCCGTACCCGTCCTGGTTCACCAAGCTCCGGGTCGGCTCGCTGGCCATCAGCCATCCGTTGGCGCCGGGGGAGAGCCGGGACTTCACGTTCCTGCTCACCTGGCACTTCCCGAACCGGCCGCGGGCCTGGCAGGGCAACATCGGGCTGGACAACACGAACGCCGGCGAGGTGGTACGCAACCACTACGCGACCCGGTTCGGCTCGGCCGTCGAGGTCGCCCGGCACCTGGTCGACACGCCTGGCCTGGAGGCGGGCACGCGGGCCTTCCACCGTGCCCTCTTCGAGAGCTCGTTGCCGGCCGAGGTGGTCGACGCGGTCAGTGCGACGCTGGTCGCGCTGCGCAGCAACACCTGCTTCCGCCTGGCGGACGGCCGGTTCGCGGCCTGGGAGGGCAGCTTCGACCACAGTGGAAGCTGCGAGGGCACCTGCACGCACGTGTGGAACTACGCGCAGGCCGCCGCCTACCTCTTCCCGGCCCTGGAGCGCGACGCCCGCCGCACCGAGTTCACCCGGGAGACCCGGCCCGACGGGCGGATGAACTTCCGAGCCAACAGCGTGTTCGGCAACGCGGCCTGGGACTTCCATCCCGCGGTCGACGGGCAGCTCGGCGCGATCGTCCGGCTCTACCGCGAATGGCGCTTCAGCGGCGACGACGAGCTGCTGCGCGACTGCTGGCCAGGGCTGCGGCGGGCGCTGGAGTTCGCGTTCACCGAGTGGGACGGCGACGGCGACGGCGTGCTGGACAGCAAGCAGCACAACACGTACGACATCGAGTTCTTCGGTCCCAACTCGCTGGCCAACTCGATGTTCCTCGCCGCACTGCACGCGGGTGCCCGGCTGGCCGACCACCTGGGGGAGACGGCCACCGCCGCGCGCTGGCGCTCCGCGGCCGACACCGGTCGCGCGCGCGTGGACGAGCTGCTGTTCAACGGCGAGTACTACGACCAGCGGCTCGACGACGTCGACGAGCGCCGCTACCAGTACGGCACCGGCTGCCTCTCCGACCAGGTCTTCGGCCAGCTGCTGGCGCACCTCGCCGGGCTGGGCTACGTGCTGCCCGCCGACCATGTGCGCAGCGCGGTCGCCGCGGTGCACCGGCACAACTTCCGGCGCGACCTGTCCGCCCACCACAGCGTCCAGCGGACGTACGCGTTGGGTGGCGAATCGGGCCTCGTGCTCTGCTCCTGGCCGCGGGGCGGCCGGCCGCGGATCCCGTTCGTCTACAGCGACGAGGTCTGGACCGGCATCGAGTACCAGGTGGCCGCCCACCTGGCCTACGAGGGCCTGGTGGACGAGGCGCTGGAGCTGGTCCGCGCCGTGCGGGCCCGGCACGACGGCTACCGCCGCAACCCGTGGAACGAGGCCGAGTGCGGCAACCACTACGCCCGGTCGCTCGCCAGCTGGGGCGTGCTGGTCGCGTTGACCGGCGCGGACTACCACGCGCCCAGCGGTTCGCTGTCCTTCACGCCGCGACTGGGCCCTGACCTGAGCGCCCCGTTCACCACCGGGACCGGCTGGGGCGTGCTGCGGGTGTCCGCCACCGGCGCGGAGCTCGAGCTGCTCGGCGGCGAGCTCGCGCTCGACGAGCTGCGCGTCGCCCACCCGCTGCTCGGCCCGCTCGCCACCGGCCCTGTGCGCCTGCACCCGGGGCAGCCACTGACGCTGACCGCAACCGACCACGACCGCCTGGAGGTCTCTCGATGACCGGCTACAAACTCCCCGCACCGACACAGCGGCCGGCGCTCGCACCGTCCACCGTGTACACCGTGGCCAGCGGCGACCTCCGGCCCAGTGCCAACGTCACCTGCTGGCCGGCGCAGCAGCAGCTCGAAACCGCGTTCGCGGCCGCGGTGACCGACCTCGGCTGGGCCGTGCAGCGCGCGCACGCGTTCGAGCCGGACAAGGGCCACGGCTTCATCGACAGCCAGCGGTACGGGATCGAGGTGTTCAAGACGATCCCCGTCGACGCCCCGCTCGTCGTCGTCGACGCGGTCTGGCAGTACAGCCACCACGTGCTCGCCGGCCTGCGCAGCCACCGCGGCCCGATCCTGGTGGTGGCGAACTGGTCCGGCGAGTTCCCCGGCCTGGTCGGCCTGCTCAACCTCAGCGCGAGCATGACCAAGGCGAGCGTTGCGCACTCGACGCTGTGGAGCGCGGACTTCACGGACAAGTGGGCGCGGGACGGCCTGCGGACGTGGCTGGAGACGGGCGCCCTGCGCCACGACGAGTCGCACGTGCGCGACCTGCCCGCCCTGGACGCGGCGGCGCCCGAGGTCGAGCTCGGCGTGGCGCTGGCCCGGCAACTGCGGGACGACAAGGCGGTCATCGGCGTCTTCGACGAGGGCTGCATGGGCATGTACAACGCGATCTTCGACGACGAGCTGCTCAACCCGCTGGGCATCTACAAGGAGCGGCTGTCGCAGAGCGCGCTCGTGGCCGAGATGGGCCGGGTCGGCGACGACGAGGCCAAGGCCGCCCGGGAGTGGCTCGACCAGCGCGGGCTGACGTTCCACTTCGGAACGGACGAGGCGACCGAGCTGACCGAGGCGCAGGTGACCAGCCAGCTCAAGATGTACATCGCGGCGTTGCGGATCAGCGACGACTTCGGGCTCGACGCGGTCGGCATCCAGTACCAGCAGGGGCTCAAGGACACCGTGCCCGCGAGTGACCTCGCCGAAGGCCTGCTCAACAACGCGGAGCGGCCGCCGGTGCGCAGCCGCGACGATGTGCGGGAGCTCTACGCCGGTGCGCCGCTGCCGCACTTCAACGAGGTCGACGAGGGCGTCGCGGTGGACGCGCTGGTCACCAACCGGATCTGGACCGCGATGGGCTTCGAGCCGGAGACGACCCTGCACGACATCCGGTGGGGCGACGACTACGACGGCGAGTTCGTCTGGGTCTTCGAGATCTCGGGCTCGGTGCCGGCCGCGCACAACGGCGGCTACCAGAACAGCTACAGCATGCGGCAGCCGCCGATGTACTTCCCGCTCGGCGGCGGCACCCTCTCCGGTGTCTCGAAGCCGGGCCACATCGTGTGGTCGCGGGTCTTCATCGCGGAGGGCGCGCTGCACGTCGACATCGGCCTCGGGCACGTCGTGTCGCTGCCGGCAGAGGAGACGCAGCGGCGCCTGGACGCGACGACGCCGCAGTGGCCGATCATGCACGCGGTGTTGCACGGGGTCGGCCGGGACCAACTGATGGCGCGGCACAAGGCGAACCACGTGCAGGTGGCGTACGCGCCGTCGGCCGAGGGTGCCGGGCGCGCGCTGCTGGCCAAGGCGGCGCTGTTCCGGGAGCTGGGGCTGGCCGTGCACCTCTGCGGGGACGTTTCGCTCTGATGTGGGTGCGGGCTGAATCCTCGCCGCGGTGGGGGCACGCCGACGGGCTGCAGATCGGGCTGGCGCCGCTGCCGGGGCCACGAGGGTTGCTGCGGGTGTACGCGCCGTACCTCGGCCACGATCCGGACCGGGTCGTGAACTTCATCGCGGTGGAGCCACTGCCGGTGGGCGCCACCGAGCGTGGGTTCTCGGAGCTGGAGTGGAGTGCGCTCGACGGCGAGCGCGGCAAGCGGATCGGCAGCGCTGCCGAGCCGTCTGCCGCGTTCGGTCCGCTGTCGCCCGGTGTGGTCTCGTCGTCCGGGGAGCTGACGGTCTACCTGCCGGTCGAGCGGTTCGACAACGGTGCCCACGTGTACGTGCGCGCGCGGTTCTCGCCGGACCAACCGCACTCGGTGGCCGTCGCCGCTTTCCACCACCCGGACTCGGTGCCGCTCGCGCGGCTGACGCTGACCGCGACGATGGGCAACTGGGCTCGGCTGCGGCGGCTGTCGCTGGGCGCGCGTACGGTCACGCCGGCCGAGTTGTGGCCGGGGTTCAGCGGTGACGGGTTCACCGAGCACGCCAGGTTCGGTCCCGACTCGCTGGGGCGGGACGCGTCGGGTGCGGTGGTGGTCTCGGCCACCACCGACGAGGCTTCGCCCGCCTCCGCCTCCTATGCGCCGGGGACCGCGGCGCACTGGCACTACGTCGGCCGCACCGCGGTGCAGTCGTGGCGGGCCGAATCTCCCGACCCGGACCTGGAGGTGCTCGTCAACGGGCGGGCGTGCTACTGGGCGAGCAGCTCCCCGATCCCGGGCGGCGTCTCGTTCGAGAACTTCGAGTTCGGCGCCGCCTACCGGCCCGGACAGGAGTACGTCTTCAGCGTCACTCCCGACTGAGCCCCGGCGGCAGGGCGTCCTCGTCGGGCCGTACCCGGCGGGCGTTGATCCGTGGGTCCTGCCCCAACGCCTCGATCAGCGACGCGCTGCCGCCGAGGTCGGTCCAGGCGTCGTCCCAGAGGGCGGAGACGAGCCAGGACCGGTCCTTCGGGAAGAACAGGTCGGGCAGGTGGCCGTCGCCGCGCATGTGGCCGGTGCGCCAGGTCAGTGCCTGCTCGGGTCCGGCCTCGACGAGCACGTAGTCCCAGCCCCAGTAGAGGGTGACCCGCGGCGCCCGCGGAAAGACGACATCGTGGGCGCCGGTGTCGAGGTAGCCAAGCCACCAGGGCTGGTCCGTCGTCTGTCCGTTCAGGACCGAGATCAGGGCGCGTTCATGTTCCGCGTAGGTCGTGCCGTCCGGCGGGAAGCAGGTGGCGTACGCCTCGAAGACCGGCGGGATGGCGGCCGTGATCGTGGTGCCGTCGGTGGTCTTCCCGGCCAGCCATGCCACGTCGGCGGCGGTGCCGATCCTGGGTTCCATGGGTGCACGGTACGTCGGACCCAGGTGGCCGGGCGGCCACCTGGGTCCTTCGCGTCAGCAGGAGGCGGTCAGGCCCGCCCAGTTCGCGCGGTCGTTGTAGCCGCCGTCGCCGGCGTCGCCGACCACCAGGTCGAGGACCCGGACGCCGGTCAGGTCGACGTCGACCTGGCGGGTGTCGTCGCGGGTCAGCACGCCGCTGTCGAACAGGACCCGACCGTCGCCGACCACCTGGAAGGTCGAGGTGGCGCCCTCAGGGCCGACGTTGCGGACCGCGTCGTCCAGGCCGACGATCGCGGCGAGCCGGGTGCACGCGCCGCCCAGGTAGTAGCGCACCGTGGACGGTGACGCCACGCCGATGCCGGTCGGGTAGACGTGACCGAGCATGCTGATCGGCGACCAGCCACCGACGCTGGCGTCGACGGTCGGGCTCATCCAGCCGCTGGTGGCGCTGATCCAGGCGTGGTGCGACAGGACCACCTCGCCGTCCGGTGCGGCCGGAGCGACCACCACGCCGGCCGTCGTCGTCTGCGTCACCCGGCCGCGCCCGATCACGTCGTACGCCGTGGTGGCGGTCAATGTGCTCGTGCCCGCGGTGGCATCGGCCGCGAGCGTGACCGTGAAGGCGAACGTGGTGCTGCTCCCGGGTGCGAGCGACTTCGGGGCGCGGCTGTCGGCCCGGACCGCCCAGCCTTCCGGCGCCGTCAGTCGCACCGCAGGCGTGAACACCGGCAGCGAACCGTCATTGCGCACGGCGACCTCGACCCGCACCTGCTCGCCGGCGGCCACGATCGGTGCCGCGTCCGGGAGGGTCGGGATGCCGGCCGTGACGTGCGGGACGCCCGGCACGCCGCGGGCGTTGCCGACCCGGAAGAGGGCCGCGCCGTGTGCCGGGACGGCCGCGCTGATCGTGCCCGCGCTCTCGGTGACCTGGTCGGTCCAGGCGTTCTTGAGGGTGAACCGGTCGCCGGTCAGGCCGATCCTCGTGGCGTCCGCGGTGACCGTCTGCGGGCTGTCGCCGCGGTTCAGCAGCACGACGGCCCGGTCGCCGTTGGCCAGCCGCTTGACCCAGGTCTCGGTCGTGCCGGCCGGCCCGACGCGGACCGCCTGCACGCCGGCCCGATCCTGGTTGATCGCCAACACGTCGGGGTCGCTGAGGATCCTGATCGAGGCGTCGCTGAGCGTGCGCAGGTCGCTGCCGATGACCAGCGGCGCGGCGGCCACGGACCAGAGCGTCATCTGCGTACGGAATTCCTCGTCGGTCATGCCGAGCTGCGGCCCGAGATAGTCCGGGTCGTTGAAGTGCCCGGGCCCGGCCACCTCGGGATGCCGCGCGTTGGCGTCGTAGTTGCGCAGGACGTCCTTGAACTTGATGTCCCCTTGGAAGCCCACGTCGGTGTACGTGCGCCAGGACTGCGCGATGCCCGGCGCGTAGGACCAGGAGTAGGTCGACTGCTGGGTCTCGGGATAGTTGCCCCAGTCGGGCGAGGTCACCGGGTTGCACAGGTTGAACACCATGGGCCGCTTGCTGGCGTTGTTCCGCAGGGCGTTGGCGAACTCGGTGTAGACGGTCTTCGGGTCGAGGTCGGCCGCGATCCCACAGAGGAAGTCGACCTTGACCGCGTCGAACTTCCACGCCGCGAACTGGTCGGCGTCGCGCTGGTAGTAGCCGCCGCCGCTGCCGAGCCCGCACCTGCCCGGGATGTAGGGGCCGGCGTCGGTGTAGATGCCGGCCTTGAGCCCCTTGCTGTGGATGTAGTCGACGAGCGCCGGCAACCCGTTGGGGAACTGCGCGGGGTTCGCGGTGAGGTCGCCGGCCGCGCTGCGCGGGGTCGGCGCGGCCCAGTTGCCGTCGATCCAGACGTAGCGGTAGCCGGCGTCCCGCAGGCCGCTGCTCACCAGGAAGTCGGCTGACGCCTTGACCTCGGCCTCGGTCGGGTCGCCACCGAGCCCGTAGTAGGTGTTCCAGCCCATGTATGGGGTCTGCGGTAGAGGTTCCGCGCCGGCCGTCGGGCCGGCGGCATGCGCGGGAGCGGCCACCTGACCAGCCGCGAGGGCGAGGAGGGCAGTGATCACAAATCGATTCACATCGGATTCCTTCGCTGCCGAACGTTTCGACGATCCTGCATCTCGTTACGGCCGGATGTCAACATTAATTAGTAATTTATGAGTTGTCTGGCCGACGACCAGTTTCCGCCGCCGGCGGTGTCCATATCCTGCGAAGGGCACATCGGAGGGGAGGAGCGCCCATGCGAGAGCTGGCGCTGGCACGGTCGGGTGACGGCGAGGCGTTCCGGCGGCTCGTCGAGCCGTACCGCCGGGAGTTGCAGGTGCACTGCTACCGCATCCTCGGCAACGTGCAGGATGCCGAGGACCTCCTGCAGGAGACGCTGCTGGCGGCGTGGCGGGGGATCGGTGGTTTCGAGGAGCGGGCGTCCGTTCGCACGTGGCTCTATCGAATCGCGACCAACCGCTGTCTCAACGCGCTGCGAACCAACGCTCGCCGTCCGCAGGAGGATGTGACCTACCAACCGGAGGTCCCGTTGCCCGAGCCATCGCACCGACGGTCGGAGCCGAGTTGGCTGGAGCCGTACCCGGACGTGTTGCTGGACCAGATCGCCGACCAGGCGCCCGGCCCGGAGGCGCGCTACGAGGCGCGGGAGTCGGTATCGCTGGCGTTCCTCGTCGCACTGCAGCAGTTGCCGGCACGGCAACGCGCCGTGCTGGTCCTCCGGGACGTGTTGGGATTCCGCGCCGCCGAGGTCGCCGGCATGCTGGACACGACGGAGAACGCGGTGAACCTGGCCTTGAAGCGAGCGCGGGGCGTGCTGTCGACAGGTCGGGACTGGCGCGACGCCCCGCCTGCGAACTCGCCGCAGGAGCGCCGGATCGTCGACGAGTTCGCCCGCGTTTTTCAGGCCGGCGACGTCGACGCGATCGTCGCCATGTTGACGAGCGACGCCTGGCTGACGATGCCTCCGCTGCCGTTGGAATACCAGGGGCCCGACGCCATCCGGAACTTCCTGGCCACGGTCGTCCTGCGCGACGGCCGCCGGTACGTGCTGATCCCGACCCGCTCGAACGGTCAGCCCGCGTTCGGCACATATGTGCGCGACCCTCGTACGCCGATCATGCACGCGCACGGCCTGCTCGTCCTCAGCCTGGCCGGCAGCCACGTCACCGCGATCACCAAATTCCTGGACAACTCACTTCTCGGTGCGTTCGGCCTTCCCCGATCACTGCGGGCCTGACCAGATAGGCGGAGAAACCGTGACCACCTCGAAGCAAGCCTGGGTGCTCGGGCTCGCCTCATCGGCGTCATTCATGATGGCCCTGGACAGCCTCGTCGTGACGACGACGCTGACCTCGATCCGGCAGGATCTGGCGGCATCGGTCGAGTCGCTCGAGTGGATCGTGAACGCCTACAATCTGACGTTCGCGGTGCTGCTGCTCACCGGGGCGGCACTTGGCGACCGATTCGGGCGGCGCCGACTGTTTGTCGTCGGGCTGGCGGTCTTCACCGTCGCGTCGGTCGCCTGCGCACTCTCCCCGAACGTCGGCACGCTGATCGTGTCACGCGCCGCGCAGGGCGTCGGCGCCGCGATGGTGCTGCCCCTGTCGCTCACGCTGATCAGCGCGATCTTCCCGCCGCGGCAACGCGGCAGGGCGATGGGGACATATCTGGGCCTGACCGGATTGGCGACGTTCAGTGGCCCCTTCATCGGCGGCGTTGTCGCCGAAGGGCTGGCCTGGCAGTGGATCTTCTGGCTGAACCTGCCGGTCGGAGTCCTGGTGATCGCGCTCACCACCAGGCGCGTCGACGAGAGCTTCGGTCCGAACAACCGGTTCGACCTCGTCGGGGTCGTGCTCGTGACGCTCGGCGCGTTCGGCATCGTCTGGGCGCTCGTGCGCGGCAACGCGGCCGGGTGGCGCAGCGGCGAGGTGCTGGCGACGGTGGTGCTCGGTGCCGCGCTGGTGGTCGCGTTCGTGCTCTGGGAACGACGAACCGAAGCCCCGATGTTGCCCATGCGGTTCTTCCGGGCGAGGGCGTTCGCCACCGCGAATCCCGCGAACTTCCTCGTGTTCGCTTCGTTGTACGGGACGTTGTTCTTCCTCGCGCAGTACTTCCAGACCGTGTCCGGCGTGGGGCCGCTCGGCGCCGGCCTGCGGCTGATGCCGTGGACAGCGACGCTGATGGTCTGTGCGCCGATCGCCGGCCGGCTGACGGACCGCGTGGGTGAGCGCAACCTCGTCGTCACCGGACTGCTGCTCCAGACGATCGGCTCGGGCTGGATCGCGCTGGTCGCTGACCGCGACACAAGCTATCTCGAGATCCTGCCCCCGCTGATTCTCGGCGGTGTCGGGCTCACCATGGCGATGCCCGCGGCACAGAAGGCCGTCGTCGGCGCGATCCGTCCACAAGAGATCGGCCAGGCGTCCGGCGCGTTCATGATGCTGCGCATCTTCGGTGGGGTCTTCGGCGTCGCGATCTCGGTCGCGGTCTTCACAGCCGTCGGTTCGTACGCGTCCGCTGAGGAGTTCAGCACGGGGTTCGCGGCGGCGATGACCGCGGTGGCCATCTTCGCCTTCATCGGCACGGTGGTGGCCCTCGGCATGCCGCGCCGGCGATCGACCGCGACGGCCGGGCCCACGCCGGCGCCGGTCGCCGTACCGGCTTCAGCTGGCAGCGGGCCAGTCTACTGACGGCGGGGGCGGCCCGCTGGACGTCACGCGAGTCGCCAGTGGGTGGTCGCCTGTGCGCCGTCCAGCAGCCCGGTCTCGGCCAAGGTGAAGGCGCCGCTGCCCTGGCCGGCGACGATCGCGCCGCCGTCACCGGGTCTGGCGTCTCCTGCGGGACGGTCGCGCCGGGCAGGAGCGGCACGAGGTCCGCCTCGGCCAGCCGGCCTGCCGGAGCGTCGACGAGGAACGGAAATGGACTCATCACCAGCCTCCCCCGACCCTGGCGAATGCAAGGTCGTATCCGTGTGGGTGAGGGTTGCTCGATCCTGAGGAGTAGGAGGGGATCGTTCTTCGCGTCGATGCTGGACGCCGCCGCAGCCGCCTAGCTTGGTTGGATGACAGAGCAGAAGAAGGCTGGCAACAGGCGATGGGCGCCGTGGTGGCTGTATCTCGTCGTCCTCTTGCCCGCCAACCTCGCCAAGCAGGCTGCGCTCGGCGACGCACCGGTCGCCCTGAACGTCGCCGCGACCGTAGCGCTCGTCGGGGCGGGTATCGTCGTCATCACCGCCCTGTACCGGGCGTTCGCGAGCAACTCCGCATGATCGTCTGGTTACCGCTCGGGCCGAGGGTCATGGCGTGAGGACGAGCTTGCCGCGGACCCGGCCGCTCTCGCTCAGTCCGTGTGCGTCCGCGGCGCGGTGGAGCGGCAGCACGTCGGCGACATGGACGCGGAGCAGTCCCTGCTCGACGAGTCTCCCGAGGGCCACGAGATGCTCGGCCGACGGGCGCACCTGCACGGTCTCGAAACGGACGCCCCGTCGTGCGGCGTCATCACGCGTGATTCCCGGGTGGTCCCAGACCGTGCTGACGTGCAAGCCGCCCGGAGACAGCGTCTCCAGCGATCGCGGGCCGTACGAGTAGCCCATGTTGTCCAGCACGATGTCGACATCCTTCACCACGGCGGTGAAGTCCTCCGTCGAGTGGTCGACGGCCTCGTCGACGCCTATCTCCGCCAGGAACCGGTGGTTCGCCGCCCGCGCCGTGCCGATCACGTAGGCGCCGTGGGCTTTGGCGATCTGCACGGCGACGTGCCCGACGCCGCCCGCCGCCGCGTGCACCAGGACCCGTTGTCCGGCCTCCACCTTGGCGATGCCGACCAACGCCTGCCACGCGGTGAGTCCGACCGAGGCCAACGCGGCGGCCTCGACTTCACTCATCCATTGTGGCCTGTCCGCGAGGTCTGCGGCCGGTGCCCGCGCGTACTCGGCGTACGGGCCGACGAACGGTGTGGGCATTCCGAAGACCTCGTCGCCGGGGCGGAACCTCGCTACCCGCTCGCCGACCGCCTCGACCGTGCCGGAGAGGTCGAATCCGGGGATGAACGGCATGGTCACCGGCAACGCCGCCGCTCCCGAGCGGATCTTCCAGTCAGCGGGGTTCACGCTGGCTGCCCGCACCCTGACGAGCACGTCCGCCGGTCCTGGTGCCGGTCGCTCGACCTCCGTGAGTTCGAGCACGTCGGCGTCGCCGTAGCCGCGCTGCCGGATGGCTCGCATCTGTGTTGACATGACCTTCGCCTCCGGGGAGAAGAACCTGATGGGCCGACCATATGGCCGAGCTCATGAGACGCGGCAGCACTTCACGTCTGCCTTTCATTGCCGTGCGTCTCGCACGGGAGACGAGCGATACCTTGGTGGGGTGGACTTGCTCGGCGACGCCATCGCGGCGATGCGGGTCGGCCGGCCAGGGTCGACACGCACTGATCTTCGAGCGCCCTGGGGCCTGCACTTCGACAAGGTTCCCGGCGCGGGATTCCATGTGGTGCTCCAAGGGTCCTGCTGGTTGCTGGCACCCGGAGCCGACCCGCTCGCGCTGGGGACGGGCGACGTCGTCCTCCTCCGCGGTGGACGCGGGCACGGTCTTGCCGACGACCCGGCGACTCCGCTCGAGCCCTTCCCGTCGGCCCGCCCCGCTGACCTCACCGCGACGGGTTCGGGAGCGCGGACGGTGCTGTTGTGCGGGGCGTACCACCTCGACCTGGTGCGGCCGCATCCGCTGCTGCGGGAGCTGCCCGACGTGATCCACCTGCCGGCCCGGCTCGGCCGGCACCCTGCCTTGCGTTCCGCCGTCGAGTTGCTCAGTCACGAGCTCGACGCGGAGGAAACCGGGACCGGTGCCGGCGTGCCCCCGCTCGTCGACCTGCTGTTGCTCTACATACTCCGCGCCTGGTTCGACGACCAGGCGGTCGGCGGCAGGGCGCTCGCCCTGCACGACCCGTCCATCAGAGCCGCGTTGGAGGCTCTCCACCGCGATCCGGGTCGGCCATGGACCGTGGCCGAGCTAGGCGACCGCGGAGGGTTGTCCCGCGCGGCGTTCGCCCGTCGATTCACGGACGCGATCGGACGTCCGCCCATGGAGTACCTCACCTGGTGGCGGATGACGACAGCCGCGCGGCACCTGGTCGAGACCGACGACGCCCTGAGCTCCGTGGCCGCCCGGGCTGGATACAGCTCGGAATTCGCCTTCGCGAGAGCGTTCAAACGCGAGTTCGGCAAGGCTCCGGGTCGGTATCGCCGCCTCACCTAGCATGACGACGGGTCGGTCTGGGTGCTCCTCGCCGTGGTGGCGGCGATCGCCCTCATCGTGCTGCCCGTGAGCGCACTCGCGGCGCGCCTCGCCATGCCGGGTGGACCGATGGGCGCGCTAGCCTACGAGTGACGGCTTGCCCCACCGTGCCGTAGCGAGGTGTCACATGAAGATCGGCGAACTGGCCCGGTCGACCGGGGTCAGTGTCCGCGCACTGCGCTACTACGAGCAGGAGGGGCTGATCCGGTCCGCGCGTTCGGGCAACGGTTACCGGGACTTCGCTCCCGAGGCCGTCGACGCCGTCCAGCAGATTCGCGCCTTGATCGACTCTGGCCTGCCGACGCGCATCATCCGCGAGGTCCTGCCATACCTCGAGGGTCCGGAAAGCCTGCTGCCGCGGAAACCGTGCACATACATGCTCGACGAGGTCGCCCGTCATCGGGACCAGCTCGAACGCCGGGTCACCTGCCTGACCAGGAATCGCGATGCGCTCGACGCCTATCTGCGGGCCGCGCGGACGGCTGCGACCGCGCACGACGCTTGACCGTGACGCAAGCGTAAGGCTTCTAGCGTGCGGGACATGCCTCGAAACACCACGATGCGCGCACTGCGGCAGACGTCGCTCGGCGGCCCGAAGGACATGCGCCTCGTCACTGACGCTCTCGTGCCGACGCCGGGCCCGGCTCAGGTTCTGATCCGAGTCGTCGTCGCGGGCGTGAACTATGCCGATGTCATGCAAGCCCATGGCAGCTATGACGGCGGACCGCGGGCGCCCTATCTCGCCGGATTCGAGGCGGCCGGTGTCGTGGTGGCCGTCGGTGCGTCGGTGGCCGGGATCGACATCGGGGACCACGTCCTGGGCACGGGCTACGGAGCGTTCGCCGAGTACATGGCGCTGTCCGCTGACGCCGTGGTGCCGGTGCCCGCGAACTGGACGGACGAGCAGGCGCTGGGCCTGGTACTCAACAGCGCGACCGCGCTGGCGGCGCTCAAGCCATTGGGCCGGGTCGCCCGTGGCGAGACCGTGGTGATCCATGCCGCCGCGGGCGGCGTCGGCCAGGCAGCGATCCGGATGGCCAAGCATTACGGCTCAACCGTCATCGCCGTCGCCGCGGCGGACAAGCACGGACGCGTGCGTTCGCTCGGCGCTGACCACGCGATCGACTCCCGCCACCGCGACATCGCCGGGGAAGTGGTGGGGCTGACCGACGGGGTCGGCGCAGACCTGGTGCTGGGGTCGGTCGGCGGGCCGGCCTTCTCCGCCAGCCTCGCGATGACCAGGCGCATAACCGGACGGCTCATCGTGTACGGCGTGGCCGGCGGCGAAGCGGCGGTCACCAACTGGGAGCTGAACTTCAAGCACCAGGTCCACCTCATCGGCTTGCACATCGGCGTACTCATGGGATCCGCTCCCGCGCTGTTCCGCCGGCTGTGGGACGACCTCCTCGGGCTCGTGGCGACCGGGGTGGTTCCACCCGGCGAACCAACTGTGTACGACCTGGCGGACGGACCACAGGCACTCGCGCGGCTGGCGGCACGGAGCACCGTGGGCAAGCTCGCGCTGCGGCCATGACCGCTCGTGGCGGGATCAGCCGCCGGCGGCGGAGCGCGCCGCCGGCATCTCCCGGAGCCGGCTCACCGGCGAGGCCACGAGCGCGATGATGACCGCGGCCGAGCCGACCGCCGCCACGGTGAGTGCGTTGCCGGCACCGATCACGCCGCACAGCAAACCCGCGAAGAGACCGCCGAGCGCACCTCCGCCGAACAGCAGCGTGCGGAACACCGACGTCATCCGCCCCGTCATCCACTGTGGAGTAACGGTCTGCCGCAGGCTGACGATGATGACACCGGCGACACCAAGTCCGAGGTAGGTGGTGAAGAACGAGAGGACGAACAGGCCGACCATGACCGGGCGGGGTCCCGTCGCCAGCGCGATCAGCGTCGGGCCGAGCAGCAGGGCGGGCTGGGCGACGAAGTAGACGCGTCCGACGCGGAACCGCGCGATCGCCTTGCGGGAGATGAGGGCGCCGATGAGCCCGCCGACGGAGGCGGTGGTGAAGATGGCCCCGTCGTCGACGGGAGCTCCAACTCGCGTGTGCCGTACAACAGGAACATGGTCCAGACGGCGATCATCGAGAGGTTGCAGCAGAAGCCGATGAGCGCGAGCCAGCGCAGGATCGGATCCCGCAGGACCCACCGCAGGCCGTCGCGCAGTTCCCGGCCGAAATGCCGCGTCCCCTCCGGCGAAGCGGGCGGCGACTCGCGCGTGCGGATCAGCAACAGCGAGACCAGCGAGACCAGATAGGTGCAGACCTGGGCGATCAACGCCAGCGGTGCCGTCAGCGCCGCGACCAGCACGCCGGCCAGCCCTGGGCCGGCCACCTCGGCCGTTGAGGTGCTGATGCCCATCTTGGCGCTGGCTTCGACATACATCTTCGGGTCTTTGACGAGCGTGGGCACGTACGACATCCAGCTCACGTCGAACAGCACCGACGCGACGCCGATGAGGCAGGCGACGACGAGCAACGGCGTGATGCTCAACGCGTCCAGCCAGTACAGCAACGGAATGAGCCCGAGCAGGACCATGCGGCTGAGGTTCGCCGCCAGCATGATCGGCCGTCGCCGCACCCGGTCGACCCAGACCCCGAAGAGGAGTGACAGGCCGAGGTACGGGGCCAGCTGCAGAAAGCGAAGCAGCCCGACCTGCTCGTCGCTGGCTCCGAAGGCGTGGATGGCGGTCAGTGGCAGGGCGAGGTTCGTGATCTGCGTGCCGATCAGCGACAGGCTCTCGCCGAACCAGAACCTGCGGAAGTCGCCGTTGCGCCACAGGCTGGGTGGCCGGGGGCGCACGGCGACCGTCCTGTGTGGTCCGGTGAGGGTCACCGCACCTCGCCCGCCGCGGCGAGCTGGGCGACCACCGCGGCCACCTCGTCGACCTCTTCCTCCGTGTTGTAGTAGTGCGGCGAGAGGCGAAGGCACCAGTCGACGTCCTTGTCACCGAAGTCGAACTGGGCGAAATCGCGGAAGCTCAGCGCCGAGTTGATCCGGTGGGCGTCCATCGCGGCCTTGAACGGCTGCGGCCGCCAGCCGTCGATGGCGAAGGTGACGATGGCGCTCAGCTGCGGGCCACGATCCAGCACGCGTACGCCAGCAATGGGTTCGAGCGCGGCGCGCAGCCGTGCGCCCAGGGCGGGGCTGCGCCGGGCGATGCCGTCGATGCCGACGCCACGCGCGTAGCGGACAGCCTCGGCGCAGCCGAGCAGGGTCGCGTACGGGAACTCCCATTCCTCGAACCGTGCCGCGGTGTCGACCGGCTGGTAGCTGTCCGGGCCGGTCCACCGGGCGCCGTGCATGTCGATGAACAGTGGCTCGTACCCGGCGCGCAGGACGCGGTCGGAGACGTACAAGAATCCCGAGCCGCGCGGGCCGCGCAGCCATTTGCGGCAGGTCGACGCGAACAGGTCGCAGCCGATTTCCTCGACGTCGATCGGATACTGGCCGACCGATTGGCAGCCGTCGACGAGATAGAGCAGATCCAGTTCACGGCAGACTCGCCCGATCTCCGCGATCGGTTGGACGAGGCCGGAGTTGGTCGGGATGTGGGTGGCCGCGACCAGCCGGGGCCGATGGGTGCGCATGAGGTCCGCCATCGCCGACACGTCGACTCCGCCGCCGGGCAGGTCCGGCGCGTGCACGACCCGGACACCGAAGCGCTTGCGCAGGGACAGGAACGCGATCTGGTTCGAGATGAAGTCGTCGCGCGTGGTGAGGATGACGTCGCCGGCCTCGAACGGAATCGCGGACAACGCGTTGGCGTACGCGTGCGTGCTGCTGCCCGAGAAGGCGATGTTGTCCGGCGCGGTGTTGATCAGGGCCGCGATCTCCGCGTAGAAGGCCCGGACCTGGTACGCCCGGGCGGCGGACGCTTCGTAGCCGCCGATCGCCGCTTCCAACTCGAGGTGCTCGACCATCGTCTCGAGCACGACACCGGCGAGCAGGCCACAGCCGGCGTTGTTGAAGTGGATCACCTGGTCGGCGCCCGGTGTGTCGGCGCGCAGGGCCTTGATGTCGAGCGGTAGCGGTTCCGATCCAGCGGCGGTAGCGCTATCATGATTCTTCATGTCGGAGAGTAGCACTTCTGTGGACCTCGTCGCCAACCTCCGGCACGAGATCGGCAGGCTGTCGCCCGGTGACCGGTTGCCGAGCAGCCGCGATCTGGTGGCGCGCTACCGGGTCAGTCCGGTCACCGTCTCGCGGGCCATCGCGACCCTCGTGACGGAAGGCGTCGTCGTCACCCGTCCCGGCAGTGGGACCTATGTGGCGGCGAGGAAGAAGGCAGGGGCGAACGTCGCACAGACCTCCTGGCAGACGGTGGCGCTGACCGACCGGGCCGTGGACACGCGGCTGGTGAGTGAATCACCCGGTCCACCCCAGCCTGGAACGATCCTGCTCGACGGTGGCTATCTCCATCGGTCGCTGCAGCCGACGAAGGCGTTGGGATCGGCGCTGGCCCGTGCCGCCCGGCGCCCGGACGCCTGGGACCGCGCGCCGACGACGGGTCTGGCGGCGTTGCGCAGCATCTTCGCGAGTGCCGTCGGCGGGAGCGTCATCGCGGACGACGTCCTCGTCACCGCGGGCGGGCAGAGCGGCCTGTCGATGGCCTTCCGCGCGATCGCCGGCCCGGGCAGCCCGGTCCTCGTCGAGTCGCCGACCTACCCGGGCGCGCTCGCCGCCGCCCGCGCCGCCGGGCTGCGACCCGTGCCGGTGCCGATGGACGATGCCGGCATCCGTCCGGACCTGCTCGCCGACGCCTTCGACCTGACCGGAGCACGCCTGCTCTACTGCCAGCCGACCTACCACAATCCCACCGGCCTCACACTCGCCCAGGAACGCCGACAGGAGATCATCGACGTGGCGCATGCCGCCGGCGCGTTCGTCCTCGAGGACGACTTCGCCCGGAATCTCGGCCATGGCGGGCACACGCCGCCACCCTTGATCACGGACGACGCCAACGGCACGGTGGTCTACCTGACCTCCCTGACGAAGCCGGCGGCGCCAAGCCTCCGCATCGGCGCCCTGATCGCCCGCGGACCGGTGATGTCGCGGCTACGGGCGATCCGGATGGTCGACGACTTCTTCGTCGCCCGCCCGCTCCAGGACGCGGCCGTGGAACTGCTCAGCTCGCCCTCGTGGGATCGCCATCTCCGGTCCTTGGCCAGCGCCCTCCGGGAGCGGTGCGAGGTCCTGGCCGGCGCCATCGCCCGCGAACGACCCGACTGGGTCATCGGCCGCCATCCCACCGGGGGCCTGCATCTCTGGGTGCAACTGCCCCGCGGCGCGGACGACGCCCAGGTCGCCGACGCCGCGCGCCGGCACGGGGTGGCGCTCAGCACGGGCCGGCACTTCTTCGCCACCGAGCCGCCCGCGCCCTACCTGCGCCTGGCGTTCGCCGCCACCGTCGACTCCACCGAGCTGACGGCGGCCGCCCGCCGCCTCGCCGGGCTCTGAGAGTCTGCGGCGTCAGGAGGCCTGCCGCGAAGCCTTGTCGATGAGTAACTGCGCTCTGGTCCTGACCCGAGCAAACGCATCGGTATCCATTGCGGACAGTGCCGCCCGTGCGACGGCGACCGCGGCTCCCGCCTCGCCGGCCGCCAGGTCGGAGCCCGGCTGGAGCAGCAGCGAGGCGAGGATGATCCGCTGCTTGGGCGGCGTGATCTTTACGAGCTGGGCGCTTCGACGCACCTCGAGCGGTCCCATGACGCGAAAGTAGAGCGCCTCACCGCAACGCGAGACCCGCGCTAGCGCTGGCGCGGTAGCGGTTTCGCCGGCGCCAACCTCGGCGCAGCGTCACGGCTCTGCCGGGAAGGCGTGTGCGAAGGCCAGGACGGTCCGGCGATCGTGCCCGTCGTCGGGGATCTGCCGCCGCCGCCAGCCGAGCAGGAGGTCGTTGAGCTGTTGTCCCAGTTCGAGCAGCTCGTCCGGGGTCAGCTGGAGCCAGACATGGGAGCTGAAGGCGCTGTCGTCCCACGGCTCTTCCCTGATCTCCAGGAACTCGCGGGCGCGCTCGAACTGGCGCTCGAGCATGGCCCCTTCGGCGGACGTGGCGGCGGCTTGCGCGGTCGGTTGATCGCGAAACTGGCCGACCGTCCAGCGCATGCCGCGGGTGACCAGCTTCCACCGGCGCTCCCGACGGTCGGTGCTGCCGCCCGGGGCCGGCGCGACGAGGCCCGCCTCGACCAGGACCTTGAGGTGATGCGACACGCTCCCGGTCGCGAGGCCGATCGACTGGGCCAGCGCGGTGGTCGTCGACGGGCCATGCACGGCCAGCGCGTCCATCAGCCGTGCCCGGTCGGGGTTGGCCAGGGCCGACAGCGCCCGCACGTGGTCGATCTGCCGGACGTCCGACTGGTCATCGTCATGCATGCCGAAAGTATACAAGCAGATTTGCGCAAATCTGCTTGCGGACCTACAGTTCGGTTCGTGCCGTTCGAAGGGAGCACAACCGCATGACGATGACGTACGCGCCGCTGGGTCGCACTGGCATGACCGTGTCCCGGTTCACCCTCGGGGCGATGATGTTCGGCTTCGCCGGCAACCCGGACCACGACGACTGCATCCGGATCATCCACACCGCTCTGGACCGGGGCATCAACTTCGTCGACACCGCGAACATGTACTCGACGGGCGAGTCCGAGACGATCGTCGGCAAGGCCCTGCGCGGCCGTCGTGACGACGTCATCCTCGCCACGAAGGGCCACTTCCCGTTGGAGGAGGGGCTCAACCGGGGTGGCAACTCACGGCGTCACCTGCTCCACGCGGTCGATGCCAGCCTGACCCGGCTCGGCACCGACTACATCGACCTCTACCAGGTGCATCGCCCCGACTGGGACACCGACATCGAGGAGACGCTCGGCGTCCTCGCCGACCTCGTGCGCGCGGGAAAGATCAGAAGCTTCGGCTGCTCCACGTTTCCGGCGTACGAGATCGTCGATTCGCACCGGGTCGCCGATGCCCGCGGGCTGATGCGGTTCCGCACGGAGCAGCCTCCGTACAACATCCTGGCCCGTGGCATCGAACGCGACGTGCTGCCGGTCGCGGAGAAGTGGGGCATGGGCGTCCTGACCTGGAGCCCGTTGGGTTTCGGGTTCCTCACCGACCGCTACCGCCGAGGCGTCGAACCCGGGAGCGAGGGGCGCGCGGCACTGCGGCCGGCCTGGTTCGACCCGACCGACCCGATCGTCGCGCGCAAGCTCGACGCGGTCGAGCGGCTGGTGGCGGTGGCCGACGACCTCGGCCGACCGCTGCCCGCGATGGCGACGGCGTTCCCCCTCGCCCATCGCGCCGTCACGTCGGTCATCATCGGGCCGCGGACGCAGGAGCAACTCGAGTCGACGCTCAAGCACGCCGACCTGGAACTCGACGACGAGGTGCTGGACCGAATCGACGCGATCGTGCCGCCGGGATCCAATGTGTACGACCCGAACGCTTCGCTTGAGCTGCCGTGGATCAGCGACCCGACGCGCCGCCGCCGAACCGCCCGCACGCTGGTCGGATCCGCCGGACAAAGCGGTTCTTGACGCGACTCTTTCGCACCTCGCGATCCGAGTTGGACTTCCCGGACCTGGTTGGGCGGCGTGGGGAACGGCAGGCGCCCCGATGCTGGCACGGTTGGGGCTTGCATGATGCAAGCGCTCCACTTAGGCTCGGTTGCATCATGCAACTCCGCTCGACCCGACTCTTTCGGCGACTCCGGCTACGTGACGAGGGAAGGTGCACATGGGTACCCAACGGGTGGCGTCAAGTCCGGCCAAGACGAACCTCGTCCTGGCCACCCTGTTCCTGGGAATGTTCGTGCTGGGCAGCGCCGAGCTGCTGGTGGTCGGTGTGCTGAACCTGATCGCCGCGGACCTGCGGGTCTCCATCCCCGCCGCCGGCCGGCTGGTGACCCTTTACGCGTTGGGCTTGGCCATCGGCGGCCCGATCCTGACCGCGCTGACGATCAGGTTCAACCGGCGGACCGTCCTCATCGGCGCACTCGTCTTGTTCGTGCTGGGCAACGCGGTCGCCGTGCTGACTGCCGACTACGGCCTGTTCCTCGCGGCGCGTACCCTCACCGGTGCGGTTCAAGGCCTGTTCATCGGCGCCGCCTTCGCCGTGGGGATCGCGGCCGCTCCGCCGGAGCGGATGGGCCGGGCGATGTCCGTCGTCGTCTCCGGGGTCGCGGTCTCGGCCGCGCTGGGCGTGCCGGTGGGCACGCTCGTCGGCCAGACGCTCGGCTGGCGCGGCTCGTTCATCGCGATCGTCGTGTTCGCCTTGGTCACGCTCGTCGCCACGCTGGCGCTGATCCCGTCCGTGCCCAGTTTGGGCGGCGGCGCGGGCAACCAGGCCAGGTACGCGTTCGCTCCACGCGTGCTGGCCGTGTTGTTCCTTCAGGTCCTGGCGTTTGCGGCGCTGTTCGCGGCAATGACTTACATCGTCCCGTTCCTGGGGTCCGTCGCCGGCATCTCGGGCGCGTTGGTGAGCGTGTTCCTGCTGGCGTACGGCGTCGCGACCGCCGTGGGCTCGTTCGGCGGTGGACGGTACGCCGACACCAACGCGGCGCGCACCCTGATCGTCGGAAGCGTCGGCGTCGCGGTCGCCCTGCTCATGCTCTACCTCGCCGGGTCGATCGCCGCCCTCGCGGCGCTGGCCCTGGCCATCCTCGGCGTGTTCGGCCTCGGGGTGCTGCCGTCGATTCAGTACCGGGTGGTCAGCCTGGCCGGTCCCGGCGGCGGGTTGGCGCAGTCGCTGCCGGCCTCCGCGGCCAATGTCGGCATCGCGCTGGGGTCGGCCGTCGGCGGCCTGGCGCTCGGAAGCGCGGGCGCTTCAGCTCCTGTGCTGAGTGGACTGATCATCGCGGCGGTCACGATCCCGGTCGCATGGGCCACGAGCTTCCTCAAGCCGCCCGCGGCTGAGGAGGCGCCCCAACTGGCCGACGCGGCCGTGAGCAAGGCGGTGTAAGTCGGCTCAGAGCACGGCGTCGGCCGGCAGACCCGGCCCGGGGTGCGTCTGGATCTCCTCGGGGTCAGGCACGGGACCGCAGTTCTCACAGGCCGTTTGCTGCCGGACCGCACCGCCGCAGGTCGAGTGGACATAGAGCAGCGGCGGGCCATCGGGGGCCTCCCACCGGTCGCCCCATTCGGTCAAGGTGGCGATCACCGGCGCCAGGTCGCGTCCCTTGTCGGTCAACACGTAGTGGAAGGACTCCGGCTTGCCGGGCGACGGGCGGCGCTCCATGATTCCGGCTTCGACGAAGCCGTCCAGGCGGGCCTTGAGGATGTTCGTGGCGATGCCGAGCCTGCGGAAGTCGCTGAACCGGGTCGCGTCCGCGTACAGCGCGTCCCGGATGATCAGCAAGCTCCACCGCTCGCCCACGACCTCGAGGGCACGCGCGGCCGAACACACCTTGGCCATCGCCTCATACGTCTTGCCGAGCATGCCGGTCAGCCTATCGACCGGCGCTTGCGTGATGCAACCGACCGGTTTTCGGGTCTGGCGGTGTCAATAGGTACGACGGACAGTCGGCGCGGGGAGTGCGGAGGATGACGATGGCTCATGAGGTGACCGGGTTGGCGGCGCGGGCCGAGCGGTTGCGGGAGTTGCACAGCGGTGATCTGCTCGTGCTGCCCAACGCCTGGGATGCGGCGAGCGCGTCGACGGTGGTGGAGGCTGGGTTTCCGGTCGTGGCCACCGCCAGCGCCGCGGTCTCGGCGATGTTGGGTTACCCGGACGGTGAGGGTGCTCCGTGGCAGGAGATGTTCGCCGCGGCCGGGCGGATCGTGCGGGCGGTGGACGTCCCGGTCACCGTCGACGCCGAGGCGGGTTACGGGATGCGGCCGCGTGAGCTGGTCGACCGGCTGCTGCACATCGGCGCGGTCGGCTGCAACCTGGAGGACAGTGACCATCGGTCGGGTGGCCTTATGGAAGCCGGCGCGCACGCCGAGTGGTTGGCGGCCGTGCGCTCCGCCGCAGCGGATGCGGGCGTCCCGATCGTCCTCAACGCCCGCGTCGATGCTTTCCTGCCGAGCAGCGGGATCGCCGAACCGGATCGCCTCGCGGAAGCGGTGCGGCGGGGCCGGCTCTACCGCGATGCCGGCGTCGACTGTGTCTATCCGATCGGTGTGCGCGAGCCGAAGGACATGGCCGTGCTCGTGCGTGAGCTGTCGTGCCCGATCAACGGGAACACCGGCGAGCTCATGGATCTGGCCACCCTTCGGGAGCTTGGTGTAGCACGCGTTTCCTACGGGCCCCGGTTCTATCGCGCGGCCCTGGCGGGCCTGAAGACCGCTGTCGAGGACCTGAAGGCCTGACGGCGGGCGGCGTCGAGCGCTTGTTCTCGGCCCTGGCCGGGTCGATGGGTCGAAGATGGCCGGTCAACGGTTTGGGAGATAGCCCGTCGGCCGGCCATCGTCGCCGAGTGCTCACTCCGACGGTGCGGTGCGGGGCATCAGCCCGACGACCGGGAGGCTGAGGGCGGTGACCGCCAGAACGACGATGAGAGTGACCTCCATCGCGTGGGCCAGCCCGGAGGTCGCGGCTTGAAAGAAGATCGACGTGACCGCGGCCGAGCCGATCGCTGAGGCGAGTTGCTGGATCGAGCTGAGCGACCCGCTGGCGCTGCCGGCTTCGTCGGCTTTCGCGTCGCCGAGAGCGACGGTGGGGATCGTGGCGAAGCTGAGGCCGATGCCGACGCCGATGACGAACAACGCCGGGGCCAGCGCCCAGAGGCCGAGGTTCGTCCCGGCATGATCGACGAGGGCCAGGACCCAACCGCAACCGGCAAGGACGACGGTGAGGCCGACGAAGACGAGCCGGCGACCGAGCTTGGCGACCAGGCCGCCCATGGCGGCGAACCCGGCAGCGATGAGACCCAGAGTCAGGGGTACGAGGCCGAGCGAGGCGTCCCGCGCGCTGGCGTGCAGCCCCTCCTGCAGGAACAGCGACAGCACGAAGATCAGGCCGGTGCCGGCGGGAAAGACGGCCAGGCCCACGAGCATTCCGGAAGTGAAACCGCGGTTCTTCAGGAGCGACGGCGTGATGAGCGGGTGGGTCGCGGTGCGCTGACGGTAGGCGAAGGCAGCGAAGAACAGGAGGCCGACGGTGATCGAGCCGACCGGGACGGCGCTCCAGCCGTTGGTCGAGCCCTCGATCAGGCCGTACAACAGACCGATCATGGCCACGGCGAGCAGGCCCGAGCCCCAGCCGTCGACGACGGTGGACCGGTCGGTGTCGTCGTCACGCGGCAGGATCTTGGCGGCCAGGAACAGCCCGACAATGCCGAGGACGATGTTCGCGAGGAAGATCGGCCGCCAGGACAGCCCGAACAGGTCGGCGCTGATGATGAACCCGGCCAGGACCGGGCCACCGACACTGGAGAGACCGAGCACCGGCCCGAACAGCCCGAATGCCTTGCCGAGCATGTCCCGGCTGAACGCCTTCGTCATGATCGCCATGCCCTGCGGGATGAGCAGAGCCCCGAACGCCCCTTGCGCGACCCGGGCGGCGATGAGCAGGGTCGGGTCGGGCGAGAACCCGGCCACCGCCGAGGCCAGCGTGAACCCGCCCATGCCGACCAGGAAGAGCCGGCGCTGGCCGAACTTGTCACCCAGCCGTCCGCCGACGAGGAGCAGGACACCCATGGCGAGCATGTACGCCGGCCCCAACCACTTGACCAGACTCTGACCACCGTTCAGCTCGCCGGCGATCGTGGGTGCGGCGATGTTCGTGACCGTCGCATCGATCACGTCGAGGGCGTCGGCAAGCAGCACGAGCCCGAGGATGGCCCACATCCGGCGGCTGGAGCGGTGGGTGGTGACGGTGGTCGGCTCCGTCAAGGTAGTCACGAGGAACGTCCTTCGCGTGTCAGGGGCGCCCCTCCTGGGGGCCTCTCACCTCCACTACGAACACCCCGACCGGCGATCCGACACCGCGCGCAGAATTTCGCTCCAGATCTCCCCGGATGGTGGCTCCGCATGCGCGTTTCCTGGTTGCGCACCTCCCGCCGTTGCTGAGCTCGACCTCGACGCCGTCGGCGGTGCGCGGGACCGCGTTGCCCGCGGGAGTTGTTGAGGATGGTCATGCCCCGAGCGGACGACTGGTGTTCCCGGCCAGCTCGATCGGCCGGTGGTGGGCCGCGCGGGACTGCTCGCACCGGCCCAACCGGCGCAGCAGGTCGGCGCTGGTGGTGTGGCGCGATTGCCGACCAGCGCTTAAGCGGCCACCACCCGCGCCCGCTCCTGGCGGTGTGACCGCGTCCTCGACGGCGCTCACTGGAACGGCCGGACCTCGATCTTCCGATCGCAGACCTTGGACGCCTCGGCGGCGAGCTCGAGCGCCACGTCCAGACCGGGGACCTCCCACACCCAGACGCCGGCGAGGTACTCCTTCGTCTCCACGAACGGCCCGTCACTGAACACGGCCCGCTCACCCCGGTTGTCGACAACCGTGGCCGCGTCGGTGTCGGCGAGTCCGCCGGCGAAAACCCAGTAACCCTCGGCGATCAGCCGTTCGTTGAACTTGCTGATGGCAGGCCGCCTGTCCGTACTGCCGGGATTGCTCTTGTCATCGATCACGGAAACCAGATACTGCATCCGAAAGATCATCTCCTGCGTGGTTCGGTGGTCAGGGCCTTGCCCGGTCTCGCAGGGATCCTCCCCGTCCCGCGGCGGTCCTCATCCGACGCACTTCCTTTCCCGCATCGACGGCGACCCGAGTCGTGCGTCGTCGGCTTCATGATCGCGGGCCTTGGGCCCTGGCGGCGCCCCGTTTCGGCGGCCTCACCCCTGCTACGAACGCCATCGCACCGATCAGACACCTTCACCGAAGTGCGCTGGGTCGTCAGCCGTCGTTCGTTGTGGTGCGTTGGCGCATCTTGCGACGCGGCGCCGCCTGCGACTGGTGCGGCGATCGACGGGGCCGCCGGGTCACCGGCGATGATGTCGTGCCGTGCTCCTTCGATCGTGGAGGGGCTATGCCAGCGCGTAGACGACCGCCTGCCGCGGCCTTAAGGGCCTGCTCCTTCGGCTTGGTGTTGGCCAAGGACACGAAGGAATTGATGGCATACGGCTGCCCCTCTAACGCTTTCGCGGCGCCCATGGCCGCCTTGGTAGCCGCGCCGACGCCGGCGCATGCGAGACAAGGAGACGCCGCACCTTCGCAAGGGCCGCCGTCTGCCTTGACGTGGCCGAGCGTCAGAAGGCGTCCGCATGGTCATCGCAGTCGTCTACCGCTTGGCGGCGCCGCAGCGCGTCACGGGGCGTTCCACCCCTCCTTCCCGTGCGGAAACGCAGCCAGCCATCAGCGATCCACGCAACCCACCCCACCGCCTCCAGTTTCCAAACTACACAAAGAGTTACCATCCCGTCATGAGTGGTAAGGGCGACAATCCGTACGACGTGATAGTGATCGGGACCAGTCAGGGCGGCCGGTTCCTCCCCATCGATCTGGCGAAGGCAGGCAAGCGAGTGGCGCTCGTCGAGCGCGACCACCTCGGGGGCGTCTGCGTGAACACCGGGTGCACCCCGACCAAGACCATGGTCGCCAGCGCCCGCCTTGCCTATCTGGCGCGCCGCGCCGAGCAGTATGGCGTGCGGACAGGGCCGGTGTCGGTGGACATGGCCGTGGTGCGCGAGCGCAAACGGGCGATGGTCGTCGGCGCACGGGAGAACTACGCCAGCCGCCTGGCTCAACACAGGGTCGACGTGGTCGAAGGTACGGCCCGCTTCACCGGGCCCAAGACGATCGAGGTCGTACTGAGGGATGGCGGGACGCGTGCGCTCACCGCACCGGTGATCGTCATCGACACCGGCACCCGACCGAAGCCGCCCCCGCTCAGCGGCGCGGGAGAGGTCCCCGTCTTTGACTCGACCTCGATCATGGAACTCGACGCTCTACCCGACCACCTGATCGTCCTCGGCGGCGGCTACATCGGGCTGGAGTTCGCACAGATGTTCCGCAGGTTCGGCAGCCAGGTCACCATTGTCCAGACCCGACCACGCCTGCTGACGCGGGAGGATGACGACGTCTCCGACGACGTCGCCGCCATCCTGCTCGAGGACGGGATCACGGTCGTAACGTCGGCAGCTCCGGAGCGGGTGGAGGAGACCGGCGACGGGCGCGTGCGCCTGACCCTCAGCACGGCCGACGGCCGGCAGCAGGTCGAGGGCTCCCACCTGCTGGCGGCGATCGGCCGCATCCCCAACACCGAGGCGCTCGCGCCGCAGGCCGCCGGCATCAGCGTGGACGACAAGGGCTTCATCGAGGTCGACGAGTACCTGGAGACCTCCGTCCCCGGCGTCTACGCCATGGGGGACGTCAAGGGCGGCCCCGCCTTCACCCATCTGTCCTACGACGACTACCGGATCCTGCGCACCAACTTGCTCGCAGGCCAGAAGGCGAGCACGCGGGACAGGATCGTGCCGTACACCGTCTTCATCGACCCGCAGTTCGGCCGCGTCGGCATGAGCGAGCGCCAGGCCAGGCAGGACAACCGTCAGGTGCGTGTCGCCAAGCTCCCGATGAGCGCGGTCATTCGCGCCCTCGAGACCGGGGAGACCCGCGGCTTCATGAAAGCCGTCATCGACGCCGACAGCGGGCAGATCCTCGGCGCCGCTGTTCTGGGTGTCGAAGGCGGCGAGATCATGTCGATCATCCAGGTTGCCATGCTGGGCAAGCTCCCCTACACCGCCATGGCCGACGCCATCTTCACCCACCCCCTGTACGCCGAGGGCCTCAACACCCTCTTCGCCACCCTCGACGCCTAGCTCGAGCGAGAACGTGTGCGCCGGCGATCAGGGTTCGCCCGCAAAGAGCGGGCGCCAAGCGTGGATAAGCGCCTACTGCTCCCGCCAGGAGACGTGTGTGCGCAGGCCGGCGAATCGCCCAACACCACGAAGAGGCCGACCGACGGCTACTCCTTCGCCCACAAAGGACAATCATGAAGCGCCTCGGCCATCCCACCTTGCTTCTCGTCCACGGCGCATGGCATCGCAAAGAGATGTGGCGCCTGCTGATCGACGAGCTTCCAGACGTCGACATCCGGGCCCTGCAACTGCCCTCCAGCGCACCCGTGCCAGTGGACCAGCTCGGCGACCTCTACGACGACGCCACCGCGATCCGCACCGCCGTGGCCGACATCGGTCGGTCCTGCGTCGTCCTTGCGCACTCCTACGGTGGCGCCCCGACCACCCAGGCTCTGGCAGGTGTCGACTCCGTCCTGCGGGTCGTCTACCTGTCCGCATGGCAACTCGACGTCGGAGAGTCGCTGCTCAGCATCATCGGAGGCCTGCGGTGCATGGCGGTTCTCCTATGACTCGTGGCAATAGAGGACCGTCAGTGGAAGCGCTCCC
>NZ_JBFAIU010000045.1:0-33709 GCF_040654855.1 Asanoa sp. NPDC050611 | reverse complement strand
GTGTCCGCTGTCGGTGTCGCGTCGGTCGATTGTGGAACATCGATCCGGCCGACTGTCGAGGCGGCCTGCCACCTGGCCGCGCTCGGCCGGGTCGACCTCGACCACGTCGGCGACGGCCACGATGCCGCGGACGTCGTCGACCGCGGAGCCGAGCACCGGGAACCGGGTGTGGCCGCGGTCGAGCAGCTCGACCACGCGTACCGCCGGCTCGTCGGCGTTGATCGTGACCACGTCGACCCGCGGCACCATGGCGTCGCCGGCGGTGCGGGCGCGGAAGTCGAGGCCGCGGTCGAGCAGCCGGGACGTGTCGGCGTCGAGGACACCCGAGTCGCGGGAGCTCTCGATGATCCGGTCCAGGTCCTCGGTCGTGGCGCCCTGCGGCAGCTCCTCGACGGGCTCGATGCCGACCGTGCGGAGCAGCCGGTTGGAGGTCGCGTCGAACATCTTGATCAACGGCCCGGCGATCCTCAGGTAGGCGAGCGTCGACCGGGACAGGGCCCGGGCCAGCGCGTCCGGCTTGGCGATCGCGAGGTTCTTCGGTGCCAGCTCGCCGACCACCATCTGCACGACCGTGGCCACCGCCAGCGCGATGACCACCGAGATCGTGGAGGTGACCGCCTCGGATGCACCGGTCAGGCCGATCAGGTCGGCCACGCCTTCACCGAGGTACGGCTCCGCGAAGTAACCAGCGAGCAGGGCGGTGACGGTGATACCCAACTGGGCGCCCGAGAGCATGAAGGACAGGCGGGACGTCACGTGCAACGCGCGCTCCGCCGCCTTGTCACCCGCCTCGGCCTCGGCCCGCAGCTTGGACCGGTCGACGGCGACGTAAGCGAACTCCTGAGCCACGAAGAAGCCGGTCGCCACGGTCAGAACGACGATGAGGGCGAGGCCTGCCAGGATCAACATGAGATCAACAGCCGGTGCGAGACCGGCTCGGTACTACTACCTTCGTCCACCTGACGAGGTTATCCAGGTTCGCTGAGGGTTGGCTGGGAACCCGCTAGGTACCCGCTCGCCTGGAGATGGAACAGCTCCTGGTAGAGCCCGCCCGCGCCGACCAGCTCCTCGTGACTGCCGTGCTGCACGATGCGCCCGTGGTGCAACACGTAGATCTGGTCGGCGTGCCGCACGTTGGCGAGCCGATGCGTGATCAGCACCACGGTGCGGTCCGGCCGCCGGCGCAACTGCTGGAACATCGCGTACTCCGCCCGCGCGTCCAGCGCCGACGACGGCTCGTCGCAGATCAGCAGGGCGGCGTCACGATAGAACCCGCGGGCCGCGACCAGCCGCTGCCACTGCCCGCCGGACAGGTCGTGGCCGTCCTTGAACTGCCGGTTCAGCAGCGTCGCGTACCCCTTGGGCAGTTTTTCGATCATGTCGTGGGCCGACGCCGCCGTCGCGGCGTCGACGATCGTCGGTCCGGCGTCCCGGTGCGTACGCCCGACCGCGATGTTCTGGTGCGCCGTGAACGGGAACTTCCACCAGTCCTGGGTGATCACCGCGACGTGCGCCGCCCGGCTGACGGGGTCGATCCGGGCGGCGTCCAGGCCGTTCCAGGTGATCGTGCCGGCGGTCGGCTGATAGAGCCCCGCGAGCAGCTTCGCGAGGCTGGACTTGCCGGACCCGTTCTCGCCGACGAGCGCGATCACCTGGCCCTTCCGGATGGTCAGCGACACCTCCTCGACCGCCGGGGTGTCGGTGTCGGGGTAGCGCAGGCTGACCCGGTCGAGCCGGATCTCGTCGAACCCGGTGACCGGCTCGCCGCCCGGCTCGGGCGCCTGCGCCCAGGCCTTGTCGACGAACGAGCGGAAGTCGCCGTAGTAGAGCGCGTCCTCGTAGAGCCGGTTGGTCGCGTAGATCGCGGTGTTGAGGCCCATCTGCGCGGCCTGCAGGGCGAGCAGCGCGGTCGCCGCCGCGGCGAGCGGGATCGAGCCCTGGACCAGCAGCCAGCCGAGCACGCCGTAGAGCGCGAGGCTGGCCACCCCGCCGGCCGCCGCACCGAGGGTGCGGGTGCCGGTCTGTGCCCGGACGAGCCGCATCTCGGCGGCCGTCTGGTTGCGCATGATCCGTGCGTACCGGCCCAGCAGGAAGTCGCGCATCTGGTAGCTGCGCACCTCGGCCGCGGTGTGCCGGTTGGCCATGATGCTGCCGAGCAGCCACATCTTCCGCCGCCGGCTGATCCAGGCGAGCATCGCCAGGTATTCCCGGCGGGCCATCCGCACGGCGGTCACCGCCGACGGGATCGCGGCGACGATCAGGCAGGGCAGCAGGATCGGCTCGATCACGGCGATCGCCGCGGCGGTTGCGGCGACCCGGACCAGACCGGTCAGCAGGTCCACACTGGAGTTGACGATCGACGCGGCCTCCAGCATGCCGCGGTCCTTCGCGCGGTCCATCTCCTCCGCGAAACCGGAGTCGTCGAACGCCGCCAGCCCGACCGCGGTGGTCGCGCCGAACAGCCGCAGCTCGACCTCGTAGTTGATCTGCGGTGCGATCCGGGCCTGCGCCCACCCGGCGGCGATGGTCAACCCGCCGCGCACCGAGACGGCCACCGCGGCCGCGATCAGCGCCGGCATGGCGGCGGAGATGCGGTCGGGCGTCGGGCCGGCGGCGAACAGCTCGGTCAGCACGGTGCTGGTGGCGAGCAACCCGAAGGTGGTGGCGACCCCGGCCACGACGTTGAAGGCGATCGCGGCCAGGGTGTCGCGGCGGTTCGCGGCCCAGGCCAGCGCGGTCGCCTCGCGGACGATCGCGGGCAGGCGCCGGGCCACCGCCCAGAAGCTGGTCTCCGCGAACGACTCGCTGTGATGCAGCCAGCCGGCGGCTTCGAGCTCCGGAACCAGATCCTCGTCGTCCGGGAGCCGATCTTCGTCGGGACGCACGCGGTCGTCGATCGCCACTGGCCGCTCCTCGGATCACGGGGGCAGTCCCAGCTATTTTAGTCGCTTACGAGGCGTAAACCTCCACTTCGTATAGTCGGGCTGCCTGGTTTCCGTCCTGCGTGGGAGTGATGACGTTGACGCGGACGTAACGCCCCGCCCGCGCGGTGAAGGTGTGCGTCGACACGTTGCCGGTGTTGCCGCGGACCTGCGCGACCGTCGTCCACGAGGTGCCGTTCGTGCTCACCTGAAGGTCGAAATCGCGGGTGTTGTACGACGCCTGCTCGCCACCGGCGCCCGCGTGCCGCAGCACGACCCGCCCGACCGACGGCGTGGTCTGCAGGTCGACCTGCCACCACTTGGTCCCGCCGAGCGAGCACCACTTGTCGCCGTTGCCACCGTTGACCGTGCCGTTGACCGCCTTGGCCGCGCCCTCGTTGGCGGCGCACTGGCTGTCGGCCGTCGCCGGCTTGTTCAGCGCCAGGTTGACCGCCGGCTGCGTCGGGTTGCGGCGGGCCTCGAACTCCCGCGCCCAGTAGGCGGTGCGATCGAGGTAGGCGGTCTCCGACGCCGCGCCGCTGGTGCCGTACGCCCCGTTGTAGGTCTGGTAGTTGAACCCGGCCGGCGGCGCACTGCGGGCGGGCTCGATCGTCGAGCCCTCGTGCCACTCGTTGAACGATGTGATCGACACCCAGGTCGGCACGCCGCCCTTGGTCGGGTCGAGCGCGTTGGTCCACTCCTGGTCGTAGGTGGCGCCGTTGTCGCGCGCGAGGGTCGGCGTCGTGTTGCCGGGCACCGCGCGGTCGTCCAGGTAGCCCGGCCCGACCGAGGGCGACCAGACCAGGTTGTTGGCCTTCGCGTAGGCGCCGGCACCGGCCCAGCCGGGTGCGGTCGCACCGGCGATCACGTCGTACGTGTAAAGCCCGCTGAAGTGCGCGATCTTCGACACGTCCGTGGTCTGCGCCAGCACGACGTTGCTGCCGGTGACCGCGTCCAGCGGGGTCCAGTCGGCGATGCTGAGGCTGTTGAAGACGTAGAACGCCGCCTTGTTGCCGTGCTCGGCCGACCGGTAGAACGCCGGGTGGCCGCCGTACCGGCTGTTGATGTAGTTGATGTCGGCGACCGTGGACGCCGCGGTCTGGCCGCTGTAGGGCTCGAGGTGCCAGGCGACCTTGATGCCGGCGGCGTTGGCCGCGTTCATCACCGGCGTGACCAGGTTGTCCTCGTACGAGCCCTGGCCCCACCAGCTGTAGACGATCACTCCGGCACCGGAGCGGCGGACCCACTGCATCTGCTGGTTCAGCGCGGCCGGGTCGCCCGAGTCGTACGCGCCGAGGGTCGGGTAGAAGTCCGCGCCGATGTCGTTCGGTGGGTTGTGACCGCCCTGTTGCCAGTGCCGGTAGCTGCCGTTGACCGTCGGGCTGCCGTACCAGGGGTAGTAGAAGAGGTGGACGTTGGTGGACAGCGCCGGCGCCGGCCCGCCGTTGACGGTGATCACGACCTGGCCGGACGCGCTGGCACCGCGGGCGTCGGTCACCGTCAGCCGGGCGGTGTAGCTGCCGGCGGCGGTGTAGGTGTGCGACGCGTTGGCGGTGGTCGCCGTGCCCCCGTCGCCGAACTCCCACCGGTAGCTCAGCGCGTCGCCGTCCGGGTCGCTGGCGCTGCCGGTGAACGCGACCTGCAACGGCGCGGTGCCGCTGGTCGGGTTGGCGCCCGGCGGCTGCACCACAGGCGGCCGGTTGGCCGGGGTGCCGCCGACGCCCGAGCCGACGAAGTCGACCCAGTTGACGTTGAACAGCCCGCCGCCGTTGGCGGTGCCGGTCGGCGGGCGGGCGACGAAGAACAACGGCTGGGTGGTGGTGTTGGCCGGAAGCGACACCGTGACGTCCGTGTAGCCCTGCCAGTTGCCCGTCGCCGGGATGGTCGCGGTGGCCAGCAGCGTGCCGGTGGCCGAGCCGGCCCGGATCTCCACCCGGCCGCCGGTGCTGCCGGACGCGCCGCGCAGCCGGACCTGCGTGATGTTGGTCAGGTTGGTGGGCGCGAACGACCACCAGTCGCCGTCCTCGATGAACCCGATGTTCTGGAAGCCGCCGGCGCTGTCGCCGGTCGTCTCGCGCTGCACGCCCGGGTCCCCGCCGCCGGTGCCGCCCGCCACCCGGCCGGTCGCGGTGAAGAACTCGGCCTGCTTGCGCTTGGGCTGGAGCTGGATGATCGCCCGGCCGGTCAGCCCTCCGTTGTCCACATAGGTCGCCTCCAGCACCGCGAAGATGTTGGCGTCGGTGCCGTGGCCGGTGGCCAGGGAGGTCTGCACGCTGCCCGAGCAGCCGTTGACCTGCTGCAGCTCGTGTGCGTGCTCGTCGTGGCCGAGGGAGTAGCGGACCGTGACGCGGTTGCAGGCGATCGTGCCGTCCTCGGGGTCGGTGACGTTGACCGTGAAGGCGACCTGGTTGCCCCAGTCGAAGAGACCACCCTCCGGCGGGGTCGCCAGACGGACGCTCGGCGTGGTGTTGCCGACCACGACCGGCACGTTGGCCACGGCGGTCTTGCCGCCCGGGTCCCGCACGGTGAGCTGAGCCGTGTAGGAGCCGCTGGCCGTGTAGGTGTGGCTCGGGTTGGCCGCGGTCGAGGTGCCGCCGTCGCCGAAGGTCCACGCGTACGTGATCGGCTGCCCGGCCGGGTCCCGCGAGCCGGCGCTGCTGAACTGCACGGTCAGCGGCGCGGCGCCGGAGGTCGGCTGGCCCGCGGCGACCGCGATCGGCGCGAGGTCGACGTCGGTGGAGCGGTAGTCGACGCGGTAGACCCCGGAGTTGTCGTTGTTGCCGCCGAAGCCGCTGCCCCACTCGATCAGGTACAGCGCGCCGTCGGCACCGAACTCCATGTCCATGGGACGGACCACCGACATGCCGGTCAGCAACTGGTTGATGTCGACCAGCGAACGCCCGTCCGGGGTCAGCTGCATCGTGTACATCTTCGACTGGTTCCACTCGCCGAGCAGCGCCTTGCCGTCGTAGTACGCCGGCCACCTGCGGGTCGACGTGCTCGCCGCGTTGTAGCGGTAGACCGGGCCGCCCATGGGCGCGCCGCCGCCGCCGATCTCGGGGAAGCGCGGGTTGCCGTCGTAGTCGAAGTCGACGGTGGCCGCCACGGCGGGCGGCAGGTTGGTCAGCCCGGTGTTGTTCGGCGAGTTGTTGACCGGAGCGGCGCAGTTGTACGCCGCCTGAGCCGGGCCGTCGGGGAAGGTGAACTCCCGGTACGCGTAGTTGTTGCCGACGCAGTAGGGCCAGCCGTAGTTGCCGGCCTGCCCGACGATGTTCCACTCGACGGTGTTCCCGGGGCCACGGTCGGCGTTCGCCTGGCCGGCGTCGGGGCCGTAGTCGGCCACGTACAACATGTTGGTCCTGCTGTCGACGCCGATCCGGAACGGGTTGCGGAAGCCCATCGCGAAGATCTCCGGCCGGGTCTGTGCCGTGCCGGGCGCGAACAGGTTGCCGCTCGGCACCGTGTAGCCGCCGTCGGTGGTCGGCTTGATCCGCAGCACCTTGCCGCGCAGGTCGTTGGTGTTCGCCGAGGTGCGCTGGGCGTCGAAGTCGGCCCGGCCGGCCCGCTCGTCGATCGGGGCGTACCCGCTGGACTCGAACGGGTTGGTGTTGTCGCCGGTCGCCAGGTAGAGGTTGCCGGCCCCGTCGAAGGTCATCGAGCCGCCCATGTGGCAGCAGGTGTTGCGCTGGGTCGGCACCTGCAGCACCACCCGTTCGCTGGCCAGGTCGAGGCTGTCGCCGTTGACCGTGAAGCGGGACAGCTGGTTGCGGGTCGCGCCGGTGGTCGGCGCGTAGTAGACGTAGAGCCATTTGTTGGCCGCGAAGTTGGGGTCGAGGGTGATGCCGAGCAGGCCGTCCTCGTTGCCGGTGAAGACCGGGATCGTCCCGGCGGTGACGGTGGTCCGGGTGTCCGGCTTGATCACCTGTACGCGACCGTCGCGCTCGATGTAGAAGACGCGGCCGTCCGGCGCCGGCGCCAGCTCCATCGGGTTCTGGGTGTTGGTGTCGAGCGCGACCTTCTCGAAGTTGGCGGTGCTGGTCGCGCCGCAGTCGGCCTGCTTCGCGCCCGTGGCGGTCTGGATCCCGCCCAGGAGGTGGTTGCGGAACTGCGGGTCGGAGTACGACTCGATCATGTGGCCCAGGCCCGTGTACCAGGAGCGGCCGCCGTCGTAGGCCTTGCACCAGGTGATCGGGTGGTCGGCGCCCATCGCGCCGGAGCCGGGCTGGTAGCTGGTCTCGTCGAGGCTGGCCAGCACGTGGGCGCCGCTGGTGCGCGGGTTGGTGCGGTAGTTGTAGAGCTCGTCGAGCCGGCTCCAACGGGCCGGCAGGCCGGCGGTCGACGGGTGCGCCGGATCCTCGACCTTCACGGTCGCGGTCTGGTTGGCCGGGTGGGCGCTGAAGTAGGCGCCGACCAGGTTGCCGTACCAGGGCCAGTCGTACTCGGTGTCGGCCGCGGCGTGCACGCCGGCGTAACCGCCGCCGGCGCGGATGAACCGCTCGAAGGCCGCCTGCTGGTTGCCGTCGAGCACGTCGCCGGTCGTGGAGAGCCAGACGACCGCGTCGTACTGTGCGAGGTTCGCGTCGGTGAACGCGCCGGCGTCCTCGGTGGCGGTCACGTCGAAGTCGTTGGCGGCGCCCAACTGCTGGATGGCGGTGATGCCGGCGGGAATGGCGTCGTGGCGGAAGCCGGCCGTCTTCGCGAAGACCAGCACGGCGAAGGACGCGGCGTGGGCCGGAGAGGCGATGATTCCGCTGGCCAAGGCGGTCAGCATCGCCACGAGCAGGGCGATGGGCAGGCGGCGACGGGGCATGGGCGCGCTCCTCTGCGGGCAGCTTCTGCGTTGCCCGGCGACTCGCCGATGCCGCGGGGGTCATAGATTAGCGCTGATGTCTGCAAGAAGTCTACGAATCGATGAAAATAGCCGTGTTGCTAGCCTCGGCGCGTGGAGATTCGCGACGCGCTGCCCGGCGACTGGCCCCGCATCTATCCGTTCTTCGCCGCCATCACGGATGCCGGCACGACGTACGCCTACCCGCTCGACCACACGCTGGAGACGGCGCGACCGTGGTGGATGGAGGAGCCGCCGGGCCTGACCGTCGTGGCGACGAGCGAGGGACAGATCCTCGGCTCGGCGAAGATGGGCCCGAACCGGCCGGGGCGCGGGTCGCACATCGCCACCGCGAGCTTCATGGTCGACCCGGCCCACCAGGGTCGCGGCGTGGGCAAGGCGTTGGGCACCTATGCCGTCGAGTGGGCACGGGCGCAGGGCTACGTCGGCATGCAGTTCAACGCCGTGGTCGAGACCAACGTGGTGGCGGTGCGGCTGTGGCAGCAGCTCGGCTTCACGATCATGACGACGGTCCCGGAAGCGTTCGACCATCGCACGCGCGGTTTGGTCGGTCTGCACGTCATGTACCAAAAGTTCTAGGCGGCACTTGTTGGCATGTGTCCCTTTTGGAGGAAAGGTGACTCATACTTTCGGCTAGCTTCCTCGTTCTATTCGGCTTAGAGTGAGCGTCGTTCGGTTAACCCGTGCTCCATAGCAAAGATCGCTGTCGGGTACGCCCTGGGAGGCCCACCATGTCGACGCAGACAGTCTTCGAGTCCACTCCGGACACGGCGCTGCCGACGGAGACCGCGACGGAGCTCCTGGCCGCACTGGCCGCGGTGCCCGTCGGTCACCCGTCGCGGGCCGCGTTGCGGGACCGCACGATCGAGGCCTGGCTCCCCCTGGCCAACCACCTCGCCCACCGCTACAGCGGCCGCGGCGAACCCACCGACGACCTGCTCCAGACCGCCGCCGTCGGCCTGATCAAGGCCGTCGACAAGTTCGACCCGTCGCGCGGTGTCGACTTCGCCGGCTACGCCATCCCGACCATCATCGGCGAGCTCAAGCGACACTTCCGCGACCGCACCTGGGACATCCGGGTGCCGCGCCGCCTGCAGGAACTCCGCCTGGCCATCTCCGAGGCCAACAGCACCCTGCTCCAGTCGCTGGGCCGCTCCCCGACGGTCGCCGACATCGCCGCCCACCTCAAGATCTCCGAAGAAGAGGTCCTGGAAGGCCTCGAGGGTGCGCGGGCGTACAACGCCGTGTCGCTGTCCACCCCGACCGGTGACGGTGAGCGCGGCACCGAGCTCGGTGACCTGCTCGGCTCCGAGGACACCTCGTTCGAGCTGGCCGAGCTGCGGGTCGCGCTGGGCCCCGCACTGGCCACGCTGGACGAGCGGGAGCAGAAGATCCTCACCCTGCGCTTCTACGGCAACCTGACCCAGTCGCAGATCGCCGACCAGGTCGGCGTCTCGCAGATGCACGTCTCCCGGCTGCTGGCCCGGGCGCTGACCAAGCTGCGCGGCCACCTCGGTGACGCTGTCTGATTCAGGTTCAATTCGGACTAAAAGCCGCTAGTCTGCGGGAATGCTGGTATGGCCCGGCCGGCGCTACCCGCTCGGTGCGACGTACGACGGGGTCGGCACGAACTTCGCGGTGTACTCGGCGGTGGCCGAGGCGGTCGAGCTGTGCCTGTTCGACGCCCACGGTGACGAGCAGCGGATCGACCTCACCGAGGTGGACGCGTACGTCTGGCACGTGTTCCTGACCGGCGTCCAACCGGGCCAGCGGTACGGGTTCCGGGTCTACGGACCCTGGGACCCGGCCGCCGGCCTGCGCTGCAACCCGCACAAGCTGCTGCTCGACCCGTACGCGAAGGCGATCGACGGCGACGTGCACTGGCACCCGGCGGTCTACGGGCACGACCTCGCCGACCCCGACACGATGTCGACCACCGACTCGGCGCCGTACCTGCCGAAGGCCGTCGTGGTGAACCCGTACTTCGACTGGGGCAACGACCGGGCGCCGCGCACGCCGTACCACGACACCGTGATCTACGAGACGCACGTCAAGGGGCTGACCGCCGCGCATCCCGGTGTGCCCGACGAGCTGCGCGGCACGTACGCCGGGCTCGCCCATCCGGCCACGATCGAGCACCTGACCAGGCTCGGCGTGACCGCGGTCGAGCTGATGCCCGTGCAGCAGTTCGTGCACGACCAGCACCTCATGGACCGTGGCCTGCGGAACTACTGGGGCTACAACACGATCGGTTACTTCGCGCCCTACCACGGCTACTCGGCGATGGGCCGGTGCGGCCAGCAGGTGCAGGAGTTCCGGGGCATGGTGCGGGCGCTGCACGCGGCCGGCATCGAGGTGATCCTGGACGTCGTCTACAACCACACCGGCGAGGGCAACCACCTCGGGCCGACGCTGGGGTTCAAGGGGCTCGACAACCCCGGCTACTACCGGCTCTCCGACGAGGACCCGAGCCGGTACGTCGACTACACCGGCACCGGCAACTCGCTCAACATGCGCAGCCCGATCTCGCTGCAACTGATCATGGACTCGCTGCGCTACTGGGTGCAGGAGATGCACGTCGACGGGTTCCGGTTCGACCTGGCCGCGACGCTGGCCCGCGAGTTCTACGAGGTCGACCGCCTGTCCACGTTCTTCGAGGTGGTGCAGCAGGACCCGGTGGTCAACGCGGTCAAGCTGATCGCCGAGCCGTGGGACGTCGGGCCGGGCGGCTACCAGGTGGGCAACTTCCCGCCACTGTGGACGGAGTGGAACGGCAAGTTCCGGGACACCGTGCGGGACTTCTGGCGCGGTTCGCCCGCGACGCTGGCCGAGTTCGCCACCCGGATCTCCGGGTCCGCCGATCTCTACCAGGACGACGGGCGCCGGCCGGTGGCCAGCATCAACTTCGTCACGTGCCACGACGGGTTCACGCTCAACGACCTCGTGTCGTACAACGAGAAGCACAACGAGGCCAACGGCGAGAACAACCGCGACGGCTCCACCGACAACCGCTCGTGGAACTGCGGCGTGGAGGGACCGACCTCGGACACCGGCGTCCTGTCGTTGCGGGCCCGGCAGCGGCGCAACTTCCTCGCGACGCTGTTCCTGTCGCAGGGCGTGCCGATGCTCGGGCACGGCGACGAGCTCGGCCGCACCCAGCGGGGCAACAACAACGGCTACTGCCAGGACAACGAGCACACCTGGGTCGACTGGGCCGAGGTCGACGAGCACCTGCTGGCGTTCGCCCGCAACCTCGCCGCGTTCCGGGCCCGGCACCGCATCTTCCGCCGCCGCCGGTTCTTCACCGGTGCACCGGTCGCCGGCCGCGACGTCACCACGCCGGTCGCCGACATGGCCTGGTTTGCTCCCGACGGCGCGCCGATGTCCGACTGGGACAGCGAGGTCAACGCGCTGACGCTGTTCGTCAACGGCGAGGGCATCAAGGAGCGCGGCCGGTACGGGCAGCGCCAGGTCGACGACTCGTTCCTGCTGTGCTTCAACGGCCACCACGAGCCGCTGCGGTTCACGCTCCCGCCGGCGGAGTACGGCGAGAAGTGGCAGGTCGTCTTCGACACGGCACACCTGGTGCAGGTGGACCCCGCCCCGACCGTGGCGGCCGGCGCGGTCACCACCGTCGCGGAGCGCAGCCTGCTCGTGCTCGACCGGGAAGTGTGAGGTGTCCGGCCGGGTCGTGTACGCGGTCGACGACCTGTCCACCGCGCCCGCGCTGGCCGCCCTCGGCGTCGACACCGTCGAGATCGAGCCGCCGGCGGACGAGGATCTGCTGCGCCGGTTCGTGTCTCTTGCCCGGACCAACGGCCTCGGGGTCACGCTGCGGCTGGCCAGCGACCGCATCCTCGGCCCGGCCGTCGTCGACCACGTGGTGCAGTGGCTGGCGGGCTTCGCGCTCGACGGTGTGCGGCTCGACGGGCCGCCGGCGCCGGTGCCGCTGGGCGAGTTCGCCGCGGCGGTCGGCGACCTCTCCGACCACCTGGGCCGGCCGCTGACGCTCGCCGAGTCGGGCCGGTTCCTGGTGCCCGCGGACGGCGGGGTGCTCGGCACGCTCGACAGCGTCAGCGCCTGGCTGTGGGGAAACGGGGAACCGGCCCCGGACCCGGCGCTGCCCCTCGCGCCGCCGCAGCCGCCGGGCGGGGTGGCCACGCTGACCGGGCTGCGCGCCGTGGCCGCGACGCTCCTGCTGACCGCGCCGCTGACGCCGCTGGTCTCGGCGGCCGACGAGGTGCCGCCGGCCGCCCTGCGGGCGCTGACCGCGCTGCGGCGGGCCCACCCCGAGCTGACGGTCACCCGCCCGGAGCCGACCCGCCCGATCCGCCGCGGCGCCGAGGTGATCACCATGCGGCGCGGTGCGCTCGTGGTGGCCGCGAACATCGGTGCGACGCCGGCGCGGGTCGGGTTGCACGGCGTACCCCGGTCGGTGCTGTTCACCACCGGCCCCGGGGTGAGCCTCACCCACACCAGCGTCGACCTCCCGCCGGAGTCGGCCGCGGTGGTCGCCTGCTGCCGCTTCGACCAGCCCTGACTAAGCTCCCGGGGAGTTTGTCGGTCCGGGGAGGCGTGCGGTGGGTGTGTCGGCGCTCGGGTGGGTGCTGACCACGGTCACCCTGCTCGGTCTGCTCGCTTTCGACCTGCTGGCGGTGTCGCGGCGCAAGGACGCCGTCACGCCGGCGGGCGCGGCCCGGTGGATCGGCCTCTACGTCGGTCTGGCCCTGGTCGCGGCGGTGATCCTGCTGTTCTGGCTGGGCCGGGAGACGGCCGAGCAGTTCGTCGCCACGTACCTCACCGAGTACAGCCTCAGCGCCGACAACCTCTTCGTCTTCATGCTGATCATCGGCCGGTTCGCGGTGCCGGCGGACGCGGTCGAGGAGGTGCTCACGGTCGGCATCCTGCTCTCGCTGGCGTTGCGCACCATCTTCATCGCCGCCGGCAGCGCCGCGGTGCACGCGTTCAACTGGCTCTTCTACCTGTTCGGCGCGTTCCTGGTCTACACGGCGGTCCGGTTGGTGCTCTCCCTGCGCGCGGACGGTGCCGAGGAGGAGAAGCCGCCGGGCATCGCACTGCTGTCGCGGCTGATCCCGACCACCGACGTGTACGCGGGCCGCCGCTTCACCACGCTGGTCGACGCCCGCCGCGTGCTGACCCCGATCCCCCTGGTGATCGCCGCGATCGGCCTGGCCAACCTGGTCTTCGCCCTGGACTCGCTGCCGGCCGCGTTCGGGCTGACCCAGAGCGCCTTCGTCATCGTCACGGCCAACGCGTTCGCGATGCTGGGCCTGCGGCAGCTCTACTACGTGGTCGGCGGCCTGCTGGAACGCGTGGTCTACCTCCCGGTCGCCCTGGCGGTGATCCTGGGCTTCATCGGGGTGAAACTCGTCCTGGAAGCCCTGCGCGGCTCGCACGTGGCCGCACCCGAGATCGGCGTGGGCCCGTCGCTGGCCACCATCGTCGGCGTCCTCGCCGTCGCCGTGGTGGCCAGCGCCCTCCGCAACCGCCGCGCCTGACCGACCCAGCGCCCGCAGCCCGGCGCGACGCCGCGGGATGTCCCCGTCGGCCGCACACTGCGATCCGCACGCCGGTCGGCGTCGAGTCGGGTCCGGCGCTGACCACTCCCCCCGTCGGCGGCCTTGCGGTCGCCGTGGTGGTCAGCGCCGGCACCCGGTCGGCTTTGCTCAGTGCAGAGCCACACGCGGACCGGCGTCCGCGGGGTCCGGCGTCGGGTCGCGGCGCGGGACCACCGCGGCCGCCAGGACGGCGGCGACGGCGGCCGCCACCGCGGCGAACGTGAACGCGTCCGTGAAGCCGACCCCCGTCGTGCCGGCGATGCTCGCCGCGGCGATGCTCGAGACCACCGCCACCCCGAGCGACGCGCCGAACTCGTGGAACGTGCTCAGGATTCCGGAGGTCACCCCGGCCTCGTGCGGGTTCACCTGGGCCAGGGCCGTCGTCGAGGCCGCGACGAAGGTGGCGCCGACGCCCGCCGCCGCTACGGTGATGCCCGCGACCAGCGCGACCGCCCCGTCCCAGACGGCCGGCCCCGCCGCGCCCAGGCCGGCGATCACGAGGCCCGTGACCGCTACCGTGCGGGCGCCGCGGCGGCCGATGACCTGGCCGGCCGTGTGGGCGCCGGCGATCGTCGCGAGGGCCACCGGCAGGAACAGCAGGCCCGTGCGCAGGGCGCCGTAGCCCCGCAGGTGCTGCAGGTAGAACGAGCCCAGGAAGAACACCGCGATCATCAGTGCCGTGGCGACCAGGATCATGAACATGCCCGCGGCGACCGGGCGGCGCGCCAGGATCCGCGGGTTCATCAGCGGCTCGCGCAGGGCACGTTGCAGCAGCGCGAAAGCGGCGTAGAGGACCACCGCGGCGGCCAGCGCGACCAGCGTCGTCGCCGAGCCCCAGCCGTGGTCGCCCGCGTTGATCAGGCCGTAGATGGCCGCGCCGGTGCCGGCCGTGACCAGCAGCGCGCCCGGCACGTCGAGGCGGGCCCGGCCGCGTACGGGTGCGTCCGCGGGGAGTGCCCACACGAGCGCCGCGATGACGAGCACGCCGATCGGGACGTTCACGTAGAACACCCAGGGCCAGCCCGGGCCGGCCGTGAGCAGGCCGCCGAGCAGCACGCCCAGCGCCGCGCCGCCGCCCCCGAGGCCGGACCAGACGCCCAGCGCCTTGTTGAGCTCGGCGCCCTGGAACAGCTTCGTCACCATCGACAGGGCGGCCGGTGACAGCATCGCCGCGCCGACGCCCTGGGCGATCCGGCCGCCGATCAGCGCCTCGGCGGACCCCGCCAGGCCGGTCACCAGCGACGCGGCCGTGAACACCAGCAGCCCCGCCAGCACCAGCCGCCGCGCGCCGAACAGGTCGGCGGCCCGGCCGCCGAGCAGCATCAGCCCGCCGAACATCAGCGTGTAGGCGCTGACCACCCAGGTCAGCGTGCCCCGGCTCAGCCCCAGGTCGGCGCCCATGTGCGGCAGCGCGATGGCCACCACCGTGACGTCGAGGATGAGCATCAGCTGGGCCACTCCCAGCAGTCCCAGCGCGCGCCAGCGGCGCGGATCGGCAACGACCGACATGGTCTCCCCCAAGAACTTGAACATGATTGTTCGAGTTATTTCGGCTACGATAACTCGTACAGCGGTGTTCAACAAGAGGATGCGAATGCGAGCCGACGCCCAGCGCAACATCGACGCCATCGCGGCGGCCGCGGTCGCCTGCCTGAGCCGGGACCCCGAGGCCAGCGTCGGCGAGATCGCCAAGGCGGCCGGCGTCGGGCGGGTCACGCTCTACGGTCACTTCCCGTCCCGCGCCGAGCTCGTCGACGCGGCGCTCGCCCGGGCCATCGCGGACGGGCACGCGATCCTCGACGCGGTCGACCTCGACGGCGACCCCCGCAAGGCGCTGTCCCGGTTGGTCGACGCGAGCTGGGAGCTGGTCAACCGGTTCCGGTCACTGCTGCTCGCCGCCCAGCACACGCTGCCCCCGGGCCGGATCCAGGAACTGCACGAGGGCCCGGCCGACCGGATGCGCAAGCTGCTCGAGCGCGGCCGGGACGACGGCGTGTTCCGCACGGACCTGCCGACCTCGTGGCTGATCAGCACGATGCAGAACGTCATGCACGGCGCCGCCGACGAGATCAACGCCGGCCGGCTGGAGGCCACGGACGCGGCCCGCTACATCTCCAGCACGGTGCTCGCCGCCCTGACGCCGCCGGGCAAGCGCGTCCCCTAGACCGGGCGCAGCCGGAGCAGGTCGGGCGTCAGCTCGACGATCTCGTAGCCGGTCGGCGCGCCCGACGCGCGGGCGTCGCGCGGATAGGTCACCGCGATCCGGTCGCGGGCGGGCGTGCTCCACCGGCCGGTCACCGCCACCGGCGCGTCGGTCGGGCCGGGACGCAGGTACGCGAAGATGCCGTCGGTGCGGAACTCGATGCCGTCGCGGCCCCGGGCCGGCGGCAGGGGACGGTCGGCGGGCCGGAAGACGCGTACCCCCGCCGCGTCCTCCTCCCGCACGTGCACCCACCGCCGGAACAGCGCCGCGGGCGGCGTGGTCACGACGTGGCCGCCGCCGCGAGCAGGCCCGACCGCGGCCCGCGCAGCGCGGCCGCCATCCGCTCCGCCTGGCCCTTGGTGAACATAACCATGGCGGCGTCGTCGGTGTAGTCCATGTAGTTGACGAACATGTCGCCGTGCGGCGCGTTGCCGCAGGACACCTTCGGGTACGTCGGCCGCCCGTAGTTGGGGCCGCCCTGGTTGGGCGTGTCCGCGACGAAGTCGTCGCCGCCGCAGCCGTCGCCGTCGTCGCCCCAGATGTGCCGCAGGTTGAGCCAGTGGCCGACCTCGTGCGTCGACGTGCGACCCAGGTCGAACGGTGCCGCCGCGGTGCCGGTCGAGCCGAACGCGGTGTAGGTGACCACGACGCCGTCGGTCCCGGGCGGGCCGCCCGGGAACTGGGCATAGCCCAGCAGGCCGCCGCCGAGCTGGCAGACCCAGAGGTTGAGGTGGCTGTCCGGGGCCACCGGGTCGGCGCCGCCGGTGGCAGCCGACTTGACGCGGTCGTCGGTGTCGAACGCGGCCACGTCGGTGCGGGTGCGGGTCACGTCGACGAGCGCGAACTCGACGTCGGCGTCGGCCGCGACCGCCGCCCACACCGGCGGCAGGATCGCGACGTCCTCGTTGCGCTTGCGGAAGTCGCGGTTGAGCGTCTCGATCTGCGAGGCGACCTGCTCGTCGCCGACGTTCTGCTCGGGGCGCGACCAGACCAGGTGGACGACCGTCGGGATGGTCACGAGGCCGAGCGGCGGTGGCTGCTCGCGGGACGCGTCGAACGTGAAGGTCTCGATCTCCTCGCGGGCCCGGGCGTAGCCGGGGTCGCTGTCCAGCAGCCGGCGGTGCACCGGCATCGTGCCGCACCAGTCGCGCACCGCACCCGGCGCGAGCCGCCCTGTGAATGCCATCGCATCATTCTTCCGGCGGGAGCAGGGCCGGCACTAGCGGATCTTGGACTGTTCGCGACACCTCCGGATGGCCGGACGGCGCGATCCGGATGGCCGAGAAGGTGATCTACTAGAGACAACCGGCTCGCATCCTGGCATCCTGCCTGCCATGACGCTTCTGCTGCGCCCCGTCGCGCTCACCGACCGAGGTCTGGTCCGGCGGGCGAACCAGGACGCGGTCTTCGCGGGCGTCCATCTGCTCGCGGTCGCCGACGGGATGGGCGGGATGGCCGCCGGCGACCTCGCGAGCGCCATCACCATCGACGCGGTCGCCCGGGCCGACGCCCCCCATCCGGAGGACGGCCTGGTCGACGCGATGCGCGAGGTGATCGAGGCGGCGGGCGACCGGATCCGGGCCGCGGTCGCGGAGGACCCGACCCGCGACGGCATGGGCACCACGCTGACCGCGCTGCTGTTCGCGCCGGGCAACTCCGCCGTGCTGCTCGCCCACGTCGGCGACTCCCGGGCGTACCTGCTCCGCGACGGTGTCACCCAGCAGATGACGAAGGACGACACGTTCGTGCAGATGCTGGTCGACGAGGGCGTGATCACCCCGGACGAGGCGCACGTGCACCCGCGCCGGGCGGTGGTCACGCAGGCGCTGCAGGGCGACCCGGTGTCGCCCGCCTTCACGGTGCTGCGACCGGAGGCCGGCGACCGCTGGCTGATCTGCAGTGACGGGCTGTCCAATGTGGTACGCGACGACACGATCGCCGAGGTGCTGCGGACCAACCCGGAGCCGCAGGCGTGCGCGGTGCGCCTGGTGGACCTGGCGCGCCGGGCCGGCGGACCCGACAACATCACCGTCATCGTCGCGGACCTGGTGGCCGGGTGACGCGCCGGATCGTCGCCGTGCTCGCCGCGCTGGCGGTGGGTGCGGTCCTGCTGCGGAGCCTCGGCGAGGTGCTGTTCTACGGCCTCGAGGGTTTCCCGGTCGAGGCCGACGCAAAGGGCGTGATCCGGATCCTGTCGGCCACCGGTGCCGTGCTCGCGCTGCTCGTCGGTGCGGTGGTGGGCGCCCGCGTCCCCGGCCCGGCCCGCGGCTGGCCGCTGGTCGCCGCCGGTCTGGTCGTGGCCGGCCTGCTCAGCACGTACGCACCGCTCGACGCGGACTCCGCCTTCAACGAGCTGCACCCGCTGGTCCGGCCGATCGCCGCGCTGGCCGGTGGTGTCGCGATCGGCGCGGCCGCCGTCGCGGTGCTGCCGGGAGTGGCGGGCGAGGGCGATCCCTGGCCGGTCGCCGCCCTCGCCGCGGGCATCATCGCCGGCATTCCGGCCACCGTGTTCCTGCCCGCGTTCCCCGACCCGCGCTATCACCTGGGCTGGGCCGACGTGGCGGCGGTGGTGCTGGCCGTCGCCGCCGCGCTGGTCGCGCCGGCGTCCACGGCCGGCCCCGCGAGGCCCGCTGTCCGCACCTTCACCCTGGTGGCGCTCGTCGGCGTCCTGGTCTCCGCGGGCTTCCACATGGAGTACGTCGGCCGGTCCACCGTGGACGCGCCGGCCGCGGTGGTCGTGCTGGTGCTCCTCCTCACGATCGCCGTCTGGGTGCTGCTGACCGGCGCCCTGGCCCGCTGGAGCGACCGCGCGGCGGGCCCGGACGCGGCCCGGTTCGGGTTGACCGTCGCGGGCGCCGGCGGCGTCCTGTTCACGGCCAGCGGCCGGAACTTGGGCATCGCCTGGGGCGGGTTCTGGCTCCCGCTGCTGGCCGTCGCGGCCGCCGTGGCCGGCGCCCTGCTCACCCGCCGCCGGCCCGCGGTGCCGTGGGACGCCTACGGCGTAGCCGCCGCCGCGGCGGTCGCGACGGTGGTGGTGACGACGTCGGTCGAGCACGTCGGCTACGTCGCGGTCGGTGCGCCGGTCAGCGCGTTCGCCCTCGGCGCGGCCCTGGCCCGCACCAGCACCGCCGGTGCGCTCTGTGGCCTGCTCGCCGCGGCGGTGACGCTCCCGGTGCTCGTCGGCACGGTGACCCAGCTGAACCGGCTCGTGGCCGACGACGACAGCGGCGACCCGATCCTGCTCTACGCCCCGATCTGGCTGTCGGCACTGTTCACCGCGGCGCTGCTGGCCCGCCGCCGCCGCACCACCCCGGCGCCCCTAGCGGTCGGCTGACGCGTACTCCCGCAGCAGCTCCTGTTCCCGCTCCTTCTTCGGGAAGGCGAAGAACACCAGCAGCAGGCCGAGCACGATCGCCAGGATGCCGGCGAGGTACGTCCAGCGGTCACCGTCGAGGAAGGCCTGGCGCGCACCGGCGATGATCTGGTCCGCGTACTGCGGATAGCGCTGTGCCGTGTCCACCGCGCTGGCGAACGAGTTCTCCAGCTCGGTCTTGGTCTGTGCGATCGCCTGCTGGTCGGCGGGCGGTGCGCCGGCCAGCTCACGGGCGAACGCCGAGGAGTAGCCGGCGGTGAGCAGCGCGCCGAACACCGACTGGAGCACCGCGCCGCCGAGGTCGCGCTGCAGGTCGGCCGTGCCGGACGCCATGCCCGCCCGGCGCACCGGCACGGAGCTGGTCAGCGAGTGCGACGCGGGCGTGCCGGCCAGGCCCACCCCGATGCCGATCAGCCCGTACGCGAGCGCGACCCGCCAGAACGCGATGTCCTCCTTCCACAGCAGCAGCATCGCGACGAAGCCGAGCAGGCAGAACACGTAGCCGAGCAGCAGGGTCAGCCGGGAGCCGCGGCGCCGGACCAGGGCGGCCGAGCGCGGCGCGACGAGCACCATCAGCGCGGCGGCGGGCAGGATCGACAGGCCGGCCTTGAGCGTCGAGTAGCCGAGCACGTTCTGCAGGAACTGCTGGCCGACGAACATCGCGCCCATCAGCGAGCCGAACACGATGATCCCGGCGCAGGCCGCCACCCAGAAGGTGCGGCGGGCCGCGATCCGCAGGTCGTAGAGCGGGTTCGCGGCCCGCCGCTGGCGGAACACGAACAGCGCCGCCGCGGCCACCGCGATGACGGCAAGGATGATCGCCCGGCGACCACCGCCGGGCTCGGCCGCGTCGTTGATGGCCAGCACGAGCGCGGCGACGAGCAGGATCGACAGCGCGCCGCCGAGGTTGTCGACCCGGCCGCCACCCTCGTTGACGTGCGCCGGCACGAGCAGCACGGCCAGCACGAGCGCGACCGCGGCCAGCGGCAGGGTGACCAGGAAGACGGCGCCCCACCAGAAGCCTTCGAGCACGGCGCCGGCGATGGTCGGGCCGAGGGCGGCGATCGCACCGCCGACGCCCGACCAGAGCGCGATCGCCTTGGTCCGCGCCGGACCCGACCAGAGGGCGGTGATCAGCGCGAGCGTGGTGGGATAGGCCATCCCGGCCGACACTCCACCGAGGATCCGGGCGGCGATCAGCACGATGTCCGAGGGTGACCAGGCCGCCAGGATGCTGATCGGGATCGCGAGCGCGACGCCGATCGTCAGCATCATCTTGCGACCGTGCCGGTCGCCGAGCGCGCCGAGGTAGAGCACCGAGGCGGCCAGGCCGAGCGAGTAGCCGATGGCGATCAGGTCGAGCCGGGTCTGGGACGAGTCGAACGCGCGGCCGATGTCCGGCAGGGCGACGTTCGCGACGGACAGGTTGAGGTTGGCGACCGCGGCCACCAGGATCAACGCGGTCAACACGAGGCCCGCCCGAGCCGGCGCGGACGGTGCGGACGTCACCGCCGCCATACTAATTGGGACATACCTCCCATAGGGTCGATTCGCCCGTATTGCACCCTGGCCCGGCGTAGGTTGGAGAGAGAGCCACCATCCCCGTGTTTGGCAAGGAGGCTCGTCATGTTCGTCCAGATCATCCAAGGTCACGTGCGTGACGCCGGCCAGTTGAAAGCGGCCCTGGACCAGTGGGTACGCGATCTCTCGCCCGACGCCGAAGGCTGGCTCAGCTCCACCGGCGGGGTCACGGACCGGGGCGAGTTCATCGGCCTGGCCTGCTTCACCGACCGGGTGTCGGCGCTCCAGAACAGCGACCGCCCGTCGCAGGACAAGTGGTGGCAGCGCACCTCGCAGCTCTTCGACGGCGAGGTCACGTTCCACGACGCCGACAACGCGGTCACCGACAACCCGGGCGACCCGCTCAAGGCCGGGTTCGTCCAGATCATGCAGGGCAAGGGCACCGACCACGACCGCGCGGTCGAGCTGTTGCTGGAGTGCACGCCGGAGTGGGCCGCGTTCCGCCCCGACATCCTCGGCACGACGGCCTGCGCCTACGGCGACGGTGAGTTCACCGTGGCGGTCTACTTCACCAACGAGCAGGAGGCGCGGGCCGGTGAGCGCAAGCAGCCGCCGCCGGACCTGGCAGCGCAGATGGCCGAGCTACAGGAGATCATGATCGGCCCGCCCACGTACTTCGACCTGCACCAGCCGTGGATCCGGACGCCATGAACGGCAACGGGCACGTCAGCGGCAACGGACACCACCCGGGTCGCGCGCAGCGCGCGCAGGAGGGCCGAGCGGTCCGCGCCGAGGTCCCGGTGAGCGCGCACGCGGCGACCGGGTTCGAGAGCGACCGCGACCCGATCGGGCTCCTGATGGGGCAGGCCGAGTCGCGCGTGCCGGAGCTCGTGCCGGTCCGGCACGCCCGGATGGCGGTGTCGCCGTTCACCTACTTCCGCGGCGCGGCGCTGCCGATGGCGGCGGACCTGGCGCGGGCGCCACGCTCGGGGCTCGACGTGCAGCTCTGCGGCGACGCGCACCTGTCGAACTTCGGCGCGTTCGCGTCGCCGGAGCGGCGGCTGGTGTTCGACTGCAACGACTTCGACGAGACGCTGCCGGGCCCGTTCGAGTGGGACGTGAAGCGGCTGGCGGCCAGCCTCGTGATCGCGGCGCGGGACAACGGCTTCAAGCGCAAGCAGCGCAAGGACATCGTCCGGGCCGGGGTCGAGGCGTACCGGAACAACATCCGGGCCTTCGGGGAGCAGGGCCGGCTGGCCGTCTGGTACGCGCACCTCGACGTCTCGGAGGCGCTCAACCGGTTCCGCGACCAGATCCGGCCGAAGGCCTACAGCGAGACGACGACGGTGCTGGCCAAGGCGCGCGGCAAGGACAGCATGCAGGCGCTGGAGAAGCTGACCACGGTGGTCGACGGGCGCCGCCAGATCATCAGCGAGCCGCCCACGATCGTGCCGATCGAGGACGTCTTCAACGATCTCGAGGCCGACGTCATCTACCAGCTCATCGGCAACGTGATCGAGACCTACCAGCGCAGCCTGCCGACCGACCGGCGGCACCTCCTGCACCAGTTCGAGCTGGTCCAGGTGGCCCGCAAGGTGGTCGGCGTGGGCAGCGTCGGCACGCGCGCGTGGATCGTGCTGCTCGAGACCGCTGACGGCGAGCCGCTGTTCCTGCAGGCCAAGGAGGCGCAGAAGTCGGTGCTGGCGCGGTACGCGGGTGCCAGCCGCTACCGCAACCAGGGCGAGCGGGTGGTCGCCGGCCAGCACCTCATGCAGGCGCTGAGCGACATCTTCCTGGGCTGGACCCGGGTCAACGCACCGGACGGCGCGACCCGGGACTTCTACGTGCGCCAGCTGCGCGACTGGAAGTTCTCGGCGCCGATCGAGCGGATGCGCCCGGAGGGCCTCGCCCTGTACGCCCGGATGTGCGGCTGGACCCTGGCCCGGGCCCACGCGCGGTCGGGCGACCCGGTCGCGATCGGCGCGTACCTGGGCGGCTCGGACCGCTTCGAGAAGGCCATCACGGCGTACGCCGAGGACTACGCCGACCAGAACGAACAGGACTATGCGGCGTTCTGTGCGCACGTGAAGGACCAGCTGGTCGGGGTGAGCCCGTAGCCAGCGGCACCAGTCCACAGAGGATGACCACCGAGGCGAACGGCAGCAGGTCGAGGTTCACCGCGATCAGCACGAAGCCGAAGAGCATGAGCAACGGGCTCCAGACCGGCAGCCACCGGGCGGCGACGAGCTGACCGAGCAGGGTGAGCATGCCGAGCTGGAACAGCACCGGCAGGCCGACCATCGCCAGGTCGGGCAGCCCGGTGGGGATCGCCGGGAACAGGTCGGTGAGCGTCACCCAGAGAAAGCCCGCGGCACCGACCAGGGCGGCGACCAGTGCCCCGTCGCGCAGCCCGCGCTGCCACCGCGCGGCCACCGGCACGACCTTGTGCAGCCGCACGGCGAGCACGACGAAGAGCACGAACGCGAGGAAGAACGCGGTGTGCCCGATGTCCCAGGCGGGCCCGTTGCCGCGGTCGCCGTCGCGTCCGTCGACGTACCGCATGATTCCGTAGAAGAGCATCAGCAACGGCGCCGCGAGCGCGGCGAACCGGGTCGTGAATGTCATGGTCCGAGCCTTCCAACCCGGTGATCACGACTCCATCAGGAGTCACCCCGGCGTTACCCGGTGGACACCCGCAGCTGCCCGGGCGGTGACCCCGTAGGGGTGTCGGGGCGAGCGCTGGTCGGCATTCCCAAGGTCAGCCCAGCCAGTCGAGGAGCTTCGCGCCCTGCTCCTTGATCGTGAGGACGGAGAAGACGCCGAACAGGAGGACGCCCCAGATCAGGGCGATCACGCGGATGCCGCGTGGGCGTACCCGCTCCGGCAGGAACTTCTTGTTGATCAGCAGGAGCAGGCCCGAGTAGAGGAACATCATCAGGCCGCCGACGCAGGCCGAGATGACCAGCAGGACCAGCGGCTGGTCGAAGCCGCCCAGCAGGACCACGATGCCGATCAGGACCAGGCCCCAGACCAGCGCGAAGTAGATCCGGCTCTCGGACACCCGGCGCAGGTAGGAGACCTTGAGCACGTCGGCCGCCAGCCGGCTGGTGTAGTCGACGATGCCCAGCGCGGCCGCGAACAGCGACACCGCGCCGATGGCCCAGAACAGGACGCCGAACCACTCGCCGACCAGCTCCTTGAGCCGCTGCCCCTCCACCTCGAGGAAGCTGACGCTGTTGGCCAGGCCGGGCACGCCGAACACGGTCGAGTAGGACAGCAGCGACATCAGCGTGATCGTCACGAAGGTGATCAGCACGAACGTGTAGAGCTGCTCCTTGTTGGCCAGCTTCCACCACTGGCGCCAGCGGCCCATGTTGGCCTCGTTGTCGTCGAACACGAAGCCGGCCGAGTCGGGCGCGGCCTCCTCCTTGCCGGTGAGCGGGCTGACCAGGCGCGGCACGTACGCGCCCATGCCGAAGCCCTTGTCCCGGATCCAGTTGCTCTGGACGAGGTTCTGTCCGCCGCCCGCGCCCGCGAAGACCAGGGCCGAGAGCATCAGGGCGAAGCCCAGCTCGGTCGGGAACTCGGGCCGGACGACGTCGTGGCCGAGCGCGGACCACGCGTCGGTGGTCACCGCGAAGATCAGTGCGACCACGATGAAGAGGAGGACGAGCCCGACCTTGAGGAACTCGACCCGCTCCAGGACCGTGTAGATCACCGGGGCCAGGGTGAGCGTGACGCCGATCAGCCCGAGCATGCCGATGGCGATCCAGCGGGGCTCGCCGCCGAAGATGTAGGTCACCATCGTGGCCGAGCTGGTCGCCCAGCCGGGCCAGAGGTTGGCGAAGTAGGTCAGGATCGCGAACACCAGGCCCCAGTGCCGCCAGGTGCGCGAGAAGCCGGTCAGCGCCGTCTCGCCGGTCGCGAGCGTGTAGCGCTCGATCTCCATGTTGAGGAACCACTGGGTGACCAGGCCGACCACGGCCGCCCAGAGGAAGACCAGACCGACCTGCGAGGCGATGTACGGGAACAGGATGAACTCGCCGGAGGCCAGTCCGACACCGGCGGCGATCACTCCGGGCCCGATGATCCGCCAATGTGATCGTGGGGCGTCCGGCAGGTCACGGACCTTCACCTCGTGTACGTGTCGGCTGCGGAAGCGTTCGGCGGCGGTCTGCGTCATGGCGGCCTCCCGGGGCAGGGTGGCGCCCCTCCTTCCCCATATTCATCGCGATCAAACCCGTACAGTCCGAACTGTCCTTTATGTTACGAATAGCAGAGACCAACTCACCTTGGGGAGGCTCAGGTGCGCAGACGATCACTGTGGAGCGTCGTGGCCCTGTCGGCAGCCGCGCTGGTGGGCTGGTACGCCGTCAACAGCGTCGGCGCCGGCGCGGCCACCGATCCGGCGGCCGAGCGGGCCGCTCCCGAAGAGGCGCCGATCGTGCCCGGCAAGATGCCGCCGCTGGGTGTGAAACTGCCGGCCTCGGAGGCGTCCGGGCTGATCGCGAGCCGGACCTACCCCGGGATGTACTACTGGCTGCGGGACGGCGGGTCGAGCAAACCCGGCAAACCGCGGGACGCGATCTGGGGCATGCGGCTCACCGCGGGCGGGATGCCGTCAGCGGTGCACGGCAGCACGATGTTCACCAGCTACCCGGTGGTGGGCGCGAAGAACCAGGACTGGGAGGACCTGACCGTCGACGACGCCGGTGCGATGTGGATCGGCCAGCTCGGTGCCAACAACTGCAAGGACCAGCAGCGGCTGTTGCGGGTCGCCGAGCCGGACCCGGGCGGGTCGGGGCCGCTGGAGGTGGTCGCGTCGTACGAGCTGCGGTTCCCGGACAACTCGAAGCCGGGCTGCCGCACGTACAACTCGGAAGCGATGCTCTGGCTCGACGGCCACTTCTACGTGTTCGCGAAGACCAGCGGCACGCCGGTGTACCGGGTGGACCTGCCGTCCGGCACGTCGGGCGAGGCGCGGCTGACCCGCGTCGGGCGGTTCGGGCGGGACGTCGACAACATCTCGTCGGCGAGCATCTCCGACGACCGGACCCGGATGATGGTGCAGGACCACGAGCGACTGTGGGTCTTCACGACGGACGCCGGCAGGCGCGGTGACGACTTCGTCGCGGACGCCCTGAGCCGGCGCGCGTCGGGCACGGCCCGCTTCGAGGCGTCGGGCGGCGCGTCGGTGGAGGGCGGCACGTTCGTCCGGAACAGCCACGACATCGCGTTCGTGGCGGAGGACGAGAACATCTACTACGCCCGACCCCAGACCTACGGCGAACCGCCCTGGACCCCACCCGCGACAGCGCCGCCGCAGCCGACCTTCCCGCCGACCCCGTCGTGGCCGCCCGCGCCTACCCTGCCGCCGGTCCCGACGGCCCCACCGACCTGGTACGACCCGTGGTTCGACACCTTGCCCACACTCCCGACGGAACCGGGCGACTGACGGCATCCACGCGGGCCGCGGGGTTGTTCTGACCCGCGGCCCGCCGCGAACCTGGCAGCGCAGCGAAGCGGAGCGGTCTCTCGCGGGAGGAACGGTCCGCACCACCGCGGACCCGAGCAGGAATCTAGCTCTTGATCAGCCCAGGGTCTCGTGGACGAAGCACCACTTCCAGTTCTCACCCGGCTGGAAGCTCTTGATCACCGGGTGGCTGGTGTCCTTGAAGTGGGCCGTGGCGTGGCGGGCCGGGGACGAGTCGCAGCAGCCCACGTGGCCGCAGGATTCGCAGAGGCGTAGGTGGACCCAGTCGTGGCGACCCTCGGCCAGGCAGTCCTGGCAGCCCTCCGTCGTCTGCGGCTCCGGCGAGTCCGCCAGGGTGATGTCCTCGCAGGTCATTCGTTCCCCCATCAGTCGTCTTCGCGGCGTTGGAGCAGGGATTCCTCCAGGTCGAGGTCGCGGTAGGCGCGGGTGAGCACCTCTTCCGGGATGCGACCCTCGTCACGCGCCGTCCGGAAGACCTCGCGTTCGGCGTCGATCATCTCCTGCCGGAGTCGACCGTACGCCGCCGAGGGGGTCTCCCGCCCGTCCCCGCCGAGGCGTTCCCACGCCGTGTTCGTGCGGTCCACCACCTGTTGGCGCAGCCGCTTGACCACCGACTCGGGTGCGCCCTCCAGCGAGTCCTCCAGGCGCGCCTTGGCCGCCCGGGCCGCCGCCTGCTGCACCGCCGCCTCGGCGAGGAAGTCCTTAGAAGGGTCGTCCGGTGGCAGGCCGACGGCCCGCGCGAACACCGGCAGGGTCAGGCCGAAGACCATCAGTGTGAAGACGATCACGGCGAACGCGATGAAGATGAACACGTCGCGCGGATAGATGGCCTCGTTCTCGCCCGTGCCGACCGACGGCAGGGCCAGGGCCGCGGCCAGTGTCACCACGCCGCGCATGCCGGCCCAGCCGATGATCGCCGGGTGGCGCCAGCTGAAGGTCGTCTCCCGGCTGCGGATCCGGGCCGAGAGCCGGGGCAGGAACGCGCCCGGGACCACCCAGACGTAGCGGGTGACGATCAGCGTCGCGATCACCGCGCCGGTCGCCGCGAAGACGGTGCCCCAGGGAGTGCTGATGTCGTCGATGACGCTGCGCAACTGGAGGCCGACCAGCAGGAAGACCAGGCCCTCGAGGAGGAACCTGATCAGCCGCCAGAACGCGTCCATCTGCAGGCGGGAGCCGGCGGCCATCAGCGTCGGCATCCGGTGGCCCAGGGCCAGGCCCGTGACGACCACCGCGACGACGCCCGAGGCGCCGATCTCCTCGGACGGGATGACCACCGCGAACGGGATCAGCAGGGACAGCGCGTTGTCGAGCAGGGGGTCCTTGATCTTCTTGTGCAGGTACCCGAAGATCACCGCGCCCGCGATGCCGATCGCGATGCCGCCGCCGGCCGAGACCAAGACCTGCTCGGTGACCTCGCCGAAGCCGACCGCGCCGCCGCCGACCGCCGCCGCCGTGGCCACCCGGAGCAGCACCAGCGCGCTGGCGTCGTTGATCAGGCTCTCGCCCTCGAGGATCGTCACGATCCGTCTGGGCAGGCCGATCCGGCGGGCGATCGCCGTCGCCGACACCGCGTCGGGCGGCGCGACCACCGCGCCCAGCGCTACGCAGACCGCGAACGGCGCCTGCGGCAGGATCAGGTGCACCACGAAGCCCACCGCCAGCGCGGTGAACACGACCAGGCCGATGCCGAGCAGCAGGATCGGCCGCAGGTTGAACCGGAAGGCCGGCACCGAGGTCTGCAGGGCGGCCACGTAGAGCAGCGGCGGCAGGATGCCGATCAGCACCAGTTCCGGCTCGAGGTGGAACTCCGGGAAGCCCGGCAGGAACGACAGACCGAGACCGATGATCATCAGCAGGATCGGCGACAGAACCCCGATCTTGCGGGCGAGCGCCGCGCCGAAGACGGCGACCGCCAGCAGGATGACGATCTCGGTCAGCTGGTGCATGCGCGAATGCTATGTGGGCGCGGCCCCCTCCGACCAACCGGTGCGTTCAGGCCAGCTGGGGCAGCACCTTCGCGCCGAACGCGTCGATGAACGCGGCCTGCTCCTGGCCGACGTGGTGCAGGTAGACGCGGTCGAAACCGAGCTCGGCGTACGAGCGGAGCCGGGCCGCGTGCCAGCCGAGATCGGCCGAGATGTCGACGGTCGCCGCCACGCGCTCCATCGGCACCGACTCCGAGACGGCGTCGAAATGGTCGGTCAGCTCCAGGTCCCAGCAGACCGGCGGCGGGAAGACGTTGGACCGCCACTGCCCGTAGGCCAGCGCCTCGGCCTCGTCAGCGCTGCCGGCCCAGCTCAGGTGCGCCTGCAGGCAGACCGGCCCGCGCCCGCCGGCGTCCCGGTAGGCCGCGATCATCGCGCGCAGGTGCTCGTGCGGCGCGTTGACCGTGATCAGGCCGTCGGCCCACTCGGCGCACCACTTCGCGGTCTCGACGCTGACCGCGGCACCGACCAGCGCCGGCGGCTCGGCCGGCCGGGTCCAGAGCCGGGCCCGGTCGACGGTGACCAGGCCGTCGTGGCTGACCTCCTCGCCGGCCAGCAGCGCCCGGATGACGTCGACGCACTCGCGCAGGCGGGCGGCCCGCAGCTCCTTGCGCGGCCAGCCGCCGCCGGTGATGTGCTCGTTGCTGGCCTCGCCGGTGCCGAGCGCGGCCCAGAACCGCCCCGGGTACATGGCACCGAGCGTCCCGATCGCCTGCGCGATGATCGCCGGGTGGTAGCGCTGCCCCGGCGCGTTGACCACCCCGAACGACAGGTCGGTGGCCTGCAGCGCGGCGCCGAGCCAGGACCAGGCGAACCCGGACTGGCCTTGGCGCTCGCTCCACGGCGAGAAGTGGTCGGAGCTCATCGCGGCGCCGAAGCCGGCCTCCTCGGCCGCTACCGCGGCGTCCAGGAGGGCGCGGGGGTGGACCTGCTCGTGGGAGGCGTGCCAGCCGTAGACCGTCATGCGGTCGGTAACTACCCGCCGGCGCCACCGGCTACACAACCCCGCATACCCACGCACGCTTTGCTCTGCAGCCATATACGCATCACTTCCGGGCCGACCCTGATGCGTATATGGCTGCAGAGCAAAGGCCCGACGGAGGTTCAGACCGCCGCCGGTGTCGGCTCGGTGGTTGCTGCTTCCGGCGCCGGGTCGGCGATGCGGATGCGGGCGACCACCCAGGCCGCGAAGACCAGCGCCGCACCGGCCACGCCGAACGCGAACGGCACGCCCCGGGACGTGGCGAGCGCGCCGACGGTGACCGCGCCGAGCGCGCCCGCGGCCTGCAGGGCCAGCGACTCGACCGAGACCACCGTGGCCCGCTCCGCCGGCGCGACCCGGCTGTGCAGCAGCGCCGCCTGTGGCGCCGCGGTCACCCCGAGACCGACGAAGAGCAGCAGGTAGGCGGCCGCCACCACCGGCACGCCGGACGACGGCCCGTCCAGGGCCGGGCCCGCGAGGCCGACGCCGAGCAGTGCGACCGCGCCGAGGGCGATGCCCGCGACGCCGGCCCGGACCGCCGAGCCGAGGCGGCGTTGCACCCACGGGCCGAGCAGGCTGCCGACCGCGCTCGCGGCGAACCCGGCCGCCGCGACCACCGCGTAGGTGGACGCGCCCCGCTCCGGGTCGCCGACCAGGTCGGCCAGCCAGCCGGGCGTGAGCAGCTCGATCGCGGCCAGCGCGACGCCGACGCCCGCGCCGGCCAGCAGGATCCGGGCCAGCACGCCGTCGCGGACGCCGAGGCGCAGCCCGGTCGCGATCGTCGCGGGGACGCCGCGCAGCACCGCGCGCAGGGACGTGCGGGGGCGCGGCGGCTCGGGCATGCCGAACACGGTCACCGCCAGGCGGACCAGCTCGATCGCGGCGGCGATCGCCACCGGCACCGCGAGCGCCGGCAGCGGGCCGACCGCGCCGAGCGCGAGCGGCAGCGCCCCGCCGGCCAGCGTGCCGATGCCGAGCGCGACCGACGACGCCGCCTCGCCGCGGGCCAGGCCGCGGGTCAGCGACGCGTCGGGACCCTCGACCGCGTGCATGGTGTCGACGAACCAGGCCTGGTCGGGGCCGCTCGACAGGGCCCGCGCCATGCCGCGCAGCACGGCCGACGCCGCGAACAGCCAGAACGAGTCGGCGACGGCGAGCAGCGCCAGCCCGGCGAAGCTGGCCACGGCCGACGCGGCCAGCACGGTGCGCCGCCCGATCACGTCGGCGAGCCCGCCGGTCGGCAGCTCCAGCGCCGCCGTGGTGAGCGAGAAGACCAGCACGACCGTGCCGATCGCGGCGACGCCGAGCCCGCGCTCGTGCATCAGCAGGACCTTGGTCGCCACGTAGAGGCCGGTCGGCAGCCAGAACAGGAAGACCAGCAGCGCGTAGCGCCGTTCGGCGCGCCGGCCGGTCACGACTCGTCCGCCACGTCGGCCCAACCGGCCGGGTCGATCCGCGGGAAGCCGCCGAAGTGCAGCAGCACGGTGCGGGCGGCCGGGTCGTCGGCGTCCGCGGCGGCGAACTCCTCGATCAGCGCCTCGATGCGTCGCTCCAGCTCGCCCAGGGAGGTCGGCGTGAGCCGGGCCCGCACGTCGCCCATCCCGGACACGGCGACCCACTCGGGCGGCAGGTCGGTCTGCGCCGCCTCGTAGGCCGAGACCGCGCGCTCGAGCGCCGCCAGCTGGTGGCGCCGCATGACCGACAGCGCGGCCCGCCCCTCGCCGGTGGCCGCCAGCGCGGCCTCGTCCCAGGTCGTCGTCGGCTGGCTCGCCTGCCAGCGCCGCTCGCGCCCGTCGCGCTGCTCGGCCTCCTCGACGAAGCCGAACCGCGCCAGCTTGCGCAGGTGGTAGCTCGTGGTGCCGGTGTCGGTGTCGAACCGGCGGGCCAGCTCGGTCGCGGTGGCCGGCCCGTCGGCCCGCAGCGCGCCCAGCATCCGCACCCGCAGCGGGTGCGTGACCGCCTTCAGCTCATCGACCTCGGTGATGATGCGATCCGCCATGCGACGGACCGTACCAACTCCAGAGATAATTTTGCAAACAGAATTCTGCAGTTATTCGGCGACCCAGACCGCCTTCGCGTTGCAGAACTCGCGGATGCCCAGGTCGGACAGCTCGCGGCCGTAGCCGGAGTCGCGCACGCCACCGAACGGCAGCTCCGGATGCGAGGTGACCATGCCGTTGACGAACACCTGACCGGCGTCCAGCTCGTCGACGAACCGCTCCCGCTCCCCCGGGTCGGTCGTCCACGCGTTCGCGCCGAGGCCGTACTCGGTGCCGTTGGCGAGCTCGAGCGCCTCGTCCAGCGACTCGATCCGGTAGAGGCCGGCGACGGGGCCGAACACCTCCTCGCGGTACATCCGCATGTCGTGGGTGAGGTCGGTGACGACCGTCGGCGGATAGAACCAGCCCGGCCGGTCCGGCGCGCGACCGCCGGTGAGCACGGTCCCGCCCTTGGCGACCGCGTCGCTGACCTGCTCGGCCACGTCGTCGCGGCCCTGCTCGGTGGCGAGGGGACCGATGTCGACGCCGTGGTCGAGCGGGTCGCCGACGACGAGCCCGGCCATCTGGTCCGTGAACGCCCGGGCGAACGCGTCGTAGACGTCGCCGTGCACGATGAACCGCTTCGCCGCGATGCAGGACTGGCCGTTGTTCTGGCAGCGGGCGCGCACGGCCGTCGACACGGCGCGGTCCAGGTCGGCCGAGGGCATCACCACGTACGGGTCGCTGCCACCCAGCTCCAGCACCGTCTTCTTCAGCGCCCGGCCGGCGATCGCGGCGACCGACCGACCCGCGGCGGCGCTGCCGGTCAGCGTCGCCGCGCGTACCCGGTGATCGAGCAGGATGTCCTCGATGGCGTCCGAGCCGACCAGCAGGGCCTGGAACGCGCCGGTCGGGAAGCCGGCCCGGTCGAAGAGCTCGTCCAGGTAGAGCGCGGTCTGCGGCACGTTGGAGGCGTGCTTGAGCAGCCCCGGGTTGCCGGCCATCAGCGCGGGCGCGGCGAACCGCATGACCTGCCAGAGCGGGAAGTTCCACGGCATGATCGCGAGCACGGGACCGAGCGGTTCGAACCGGGTGTACGCGCGGCTCGCGCGGACCGCCCGGGCGTCAGCGGGCACGTCGGCCAGGAACCGCTCGGCGTGCGCCGCGTAGTAGCGGCACGCCGACGCGCACTTGGCCACCTCGGCCTTGGCCTCCTCGATCCGCTTGCCCATCTCCAGCGTGACCAGCCGGGCCACCTCGCCGATCTCGCCCTCCAGCAGCAGGGCCGCCTCGCGCATCCAGGCGGCCCGCTGGTCGAACGTGGTCGCGCGGAGCACCGCGGCCGCCTCCGCGGCATTGGCGAGGATCTCCTCGATCTGCTTCTCGCCCATGGGCTCGAAGGTCTTGAGCATCTCGCCGGTCGCGGGGTTGGTCGTGGCGATGGCCATGGCGTCTCCTTGCGATCATTCGAAGAGCGAGTGGTGCACGCCGGGTTCGGCTCGGCGGCGGGCCCGGCGGCGGTGCTGGATGATCGCCAGGTCGACGATCGCGGTCAGCACGACGATGCCGCAGAGCACCGAGAGCACCAGCAGGTCCGCCGCGGCGGCCAGCCAGGTGAGCACGGCGAACACGACGAGGCCGAAGAGGGCCAGGACCAGACGCAGGTTCAGCGCGGAGTACGGGTGCCCCACCGTGCCCCGGGCACCGCGCGGCTGCCCACCGGCCTGGCGGTAGGGACGGTTTCCGGTCATACGGGACGACTACCCCGCCCCGGACCCCACTAACCCGGCGGCGGCGCGAACCGGAAGACGTGGCCACCGTGATCGTCGCTGACCAGCAGCGAACCGTCGGCGAGCAGGGCCGAGTCGACCGGCCGGGCCCAGGGTTCGCCGTCGTCGAGGAAGCCGGTGACTAGGTCGCGCTGGCCGCCCGGGCGCCCGTCGACCCAGGGAAAGTTGATCACCTTGTAGCCGGTGCGCTCGCTGCGGTTCCAGGAGCCGTGCAGCGGGATCACCGCACCGAGGTCCTTCGCGAAGGTCAGGCCGAGCGGCGCGGAGTGGGCCTGGATGCCGACGTCGACGGGGGTCGCCGCCTCGCAGTCGGCCGCGGAGCCGTCCCGGTTGAGCTCGTGGTCGCGCAGGTAGGGCATGTTGCGCATGCCGCCGGCCGGGTCGGGGTTGCAGAACGGCCAGCCGTAGAAGCCGTCCTGCTTGATCTTGACGAACAGCTCCGGCGGGTTGTCGTCGACGTACGCGGTGTCCTTGCGCCCGGTGTTCGGGTCGATGATGTTGTCCCGGTTGTTGACCACGACCCAGAGGTCGTGCGTGCCGGGCGCGATCGCGAGGCCCTCGGCGTTGCGCAGACCCTTGGCGACCAGCGCCTTCCCGGCGTTGCGGCCGTCGGTGTCCCAGCGGTGGACCGCGCCGCGGACCGGGTCCGACGTCGTGTCGGAGGCGCAGGCGTTGCAGGTGGAGGCGATCGAGACGTAGAGGGTGTCGCCGTCGAGGGCGATGTTCTTCAGCACGTGGCCGTACCGGCCGCCCAGCTCCGGCAGGCTGTCGTCGGGCAGGCCGTCGACCACGACCTCGGCCGTGCCGGCCCGTGCGGCGCCCGCGGTGTAGGCGTAGCGGACCACCTGGTCCACGGCGGCGACGTAGATCCACTGTCGTCCGCCGACGGTGGCCAGCACGAGGTCGTGCGGGCGGTCGAGCCCGGAGAGGAAGGTGGCCGGCTCGCCGCCGCCGGGCGGGATCCGGTCGACGCCGTTGGCGCTCGGCCGGGAGACCAGCACGGCGCCGTCAGGGAGCACGAGCAGGAAGC
>NZ_JBFAIU010000044.1:27641-33836 GCF_040654855.1 Asanoa sp. NPDC050611 | reverse complement strand
AGGCGGTTTCTGACCGTGACAGGCGCCGCCGCCGGCCTCGCCGTCGCCGGCGGACTGCCCTTTGCGGCGGGCGGGTCGTCCCGCACACCCGCACGCGACTACCCGTTCACACTCGGGGTCGCCTCGGGCGACCCCTTGCCTGACGGGGTGGTGATCTGGACCCGCCTCGCGCCGAAGCCGCTGGAACCGTTCGGCGGCATGTCCGCCGACGCCACCGTGCCCGTGCGGTGGGAGGTGGCCACGGACGAGGCGTTCCGCCGGGTGGTGCGGCGGGGCACCGCGGCGGCGCGGGCGGCCAAGGCGCACACCGTCCACATCGATGTGCGGGGCCTGCGGCCGTCCGCAACCTACTTCTACCGCTTCCGGGCCGGCCCCGACATCTCCCCGGTCGGCCGGACCAGGACGGCGCCCGCCGTGGGATCCGCGCCGTCGGGGCTGAACTTCGCGTTCGTCTCCTGCCAGCACCGTGTCGTCGGCTACTACACCGCCTACCAGCACCTGCTGGGCGAGGACCTCGACGTGGTCTTCCACCTCGGCGACTACATCTACGAGGGTGGCGACCAGGGCACGCTCGGCCGCGGCCACTTCCCGGCCCGGACGCTCACGACGCTCGACGACTTCCGGTACCGCTACGCCCAGTACAAGACCGATCCGGACCTGCAGGCCGTGCACGCGGCGTTCCCGTGGGTGGTCACCCTCGACGACCACGAGGTGCTCAGCAACTGGGTCTCGAAGTACTCGTTCTATTACCCGGACGAGACCTTCGAGCAGTTCCTGGTGCGGCGGGCCAACGCCTTCCGGGCGTACTGGGAGCACATGCCCCTGCGGATCGCGCAACTGCCGAACGGGCCGGACATGCCGCTCTACCGCCGGTTCACCTTCGGCAACCTGGCCGAGTTCAGCGTGCTGGATACCCGCCAGTACCGCGACGACCAGCTCTACAACGACGGCACCGTGCCGCCGGACGAGCAGACGCGCGATCCGCGGCGGCAGATGATCGGCGCCCAGCAGCAGCAGTGGCTGTTCGACGGGCTCGCGAGCTCCGGTGCAACCTGGAACGTCCTGGCGCAACAGGTCTTCTTCTCGCAGCTGGACCTCGATCCCGACGACGCCGGTGAGCGGTACGTGATGGACGCCTGGGACGGCTACGAGGCACAGCGGAACCGGATCGTGGACTTCCTGCACGACCGGACGATCGCCAACCCGGTCGTCCTGACCGGCGACGTCCATGCCAACAACGCCTGCCTGATCAAGAAGAACTACGACGACCCGGACTCCCCGACCGTCGGCGTCGAGCTCGTGGGCACTTCGATCAGCAGCTCCGGCGACGGCGCCGACACCGACCCGGGACGGGACGCCCTCGCCGACCAGCTTCCGCACATCAGGTACTACAACGTCCAACGGGGGTACGTGCGCTGCGCGGTCACGCCCGACCAGTGGCGCACCGACTTCAAGGTGGTGCCGTACGTCAGTCGTCCGGGAGCGCCGATCCGGACCGACGCCACCCTGGTCACGGAGGCCGGCCGACCAGGTCTGGACCTCGGGTGAGCGCCGCGCGGCGCGGAAGGGAGCGACACGTGGACAGTAGGACCGGGGGACGGCTCGCGGCGGCGGATCTAGTCGTAGCGCTGCCGTTCGCGCTCGCCGCGGAGGGTGGCACCGCCGCGGCCGAGCCGGGGAGGGATCCGGTGGTGTCGCTGTCGACGTCGCCGCAGCGGCTCGACCTTCTGCCGCGTCCGTGCCTGCCGGCCGTGCTCACCGTCCGGTTCGACGGCCGGTCCACGGAACCGATCTACCCCACGGCGGTCGTCGGCGCCGAGCCACCGTTGCGGGTGTCCGACGAGATCCTCAGCACGTACGTGCCGCCCGACCGCCCCGCCACCGCACCCCTGGCTGTCGTCGTGCCCGCGGACACGCCACCCGGCGACTACGCGGTCTCATTGCGCCTCGACCGTCAGCGGCTGAGCGTCCCGGTCCACGTGTCGGCGGAGGCCGAGGACCCGCACCGCAACCTCGCCCTCGGCCAGGCGACCACCGCCTCGTCGACGGGCGGCACGCTGGACCCCTGCGGCGTCGTCGACGGCAACCGGAGCTACACGCTGCTGGGCTACGACCGGCCCGCCACGGCGTGGGCCGATGCCACGCCAGGCGCGTTCCCGGACCAGCTCGAGACGCGCCTGGCCAAGCCGGCGCCGGTGGGCCGGGTCGACCTCCACACGCACGCCGACGCCCGGTTCGCCCTGAAGGACTGGGACGTCCAGGCACTCACGGACGCGGGTTGGCAGACCGTCGCACAGGTACGGGGCCACACCGCCGGCCGTTACAGCTCGACCTTCCCGGCGGTGACGGCGAGCGCGGTCCGCGTCGTCATGCTGGCCACCAACGGGTACGCCTACTCCACGGTCACGGAGCTGGAGTTCTACGGGCCGTAGCCGCGAAGGCCGGCCCCGCACTGACCGAGATCGAAGTGATGCTTGCGCCACCACAGCGATCAACATTACTCTTGCAAATATCGAGTCCATCTTCGATATATCGAAGACCAATCGATCGGAGTGTGCGTCAATGGCGACCAATTCCCGGTCCGGCGGCCTGTCCCGCCGAGGCTTACTGCAGATGGCAGGCGTCGCCGGACTCGGTTCCGTGCTGGCCGCCTGCGGGCTCGGCGAGGGTGACAAGGCATCCAGCGCCGGAGGCGACCTCAACTTCTGGCTCACCCCGAACGCGTCGCCGGAGGCGATGAAGGCCTTCACCGACAAGATGACGACGGGCTTCCGCGACGTTGCCAAGGACGCCGCCGTGTCCAGCCTGATCATCCCGTGGGACAACGCGCTGACGAAATACACCGCTGCCTTCTCCGGAGGCAACCCGCCCGACGTGACCTACCAGATCATTCCGTGGATGAACAAGTGGCGGTCGACGGGCGTGCTCGCCGACTTCAAGAAGTTCGCCAGCGCGGAAGAGCTCGCCTCGTTCACGGAAGGCCAGCCCGAGTCCTACCTCAAGGCGGCCACCGGCGACAACGGCGAGCTGTTCGCCGTGCCGTTCACGCAGGGCTTCCAGCCTCTGGTGCTGAACCTCGCCGTCTGGGAGAAGGCGGGCAAGCCGCCGTTGCCCACGACCCTGGCCGAGATGATCCCCTTCGCCGAGGCGATGACGTTCGACAAGAAGGGCCGCAACCTCAAGGACGCCGGGTTCGACAAGAACAACGTCGAGCACTACGGCATGGCCTGGCCCGCCCTGCCGACGTTCGAGGACAACTGGGTGTGGCAGTACTTCTGGGCGTACGGAAGCGACTACATCAACGAGGCGCGCGACGACATCGGCTTCGACAACGCCGCGGGCCGCGAGGCGATCGACGTCATGAAGCGGCTCGTGAGCTCCGGCGCCACGACTCCGCCCGACCTGTACTCCGACAACGCCCGGTGGCAGACCGCCACCGTGTCCGGGAAGACCGGCATGCAATGGATGCCCCCGCTCACCGAGGCGGTGTGCAAACAGTTCCCGGACGCGCGGCTGAAGGTCATCGACCTGCCGGGCGGTCCGGCGGGCAAGGCCATCGTCGCCGGTTGCGGCTACTACGCCATGGCCGCCAAGAGCAAGAACCCCGACCTGACCTACCAGTTCGCCAAGTTCCTGCTGGATCCCAAGCAGTCGGACGTGTACATCCGGATGATCCTGGGCCTGCCCACCCGCCCCGTGGAGGGCAACTACTACGCCGAACCGCTGGCGGACCCCCGGATGAACACCTTCCTCAACGAAGCGGCCGGCTACGGCCAGCACGCTCGCGCGACGCTGGTCCTGCCGTACCAGCCGCAGGAGTATCTGCTCGGCAAGCTGAACGACCACCTCTTCGGCCGGCAGACACTCGACGACATGATCTCCGAGGCCTCGAAGGGCATCAAGCAGATGGCCAAGACGGGCAAGTGAGGCGCATGTCCGTACGCCTCGTCGGGGTGCGCCGCGGTGCGGAAGCCGCCGGCGCACCCGCCGGGCCGGGACGCGCGGATCCGCCGGTTCGGTCCGCGCCGGCGGGCACTCGGGCCGCACGGCGGCGGCGGGCCGGCGACCTTGCGCCGGCCGGCGTGTTCCTGGCCGCCAAGGCCGTGCTGTTCGGCGCGTTCATGCTGTTCCCGTTCGGCTACACGATCTACCTGACGTTCCAGCGGGGCTCCCTGCTCAGCGGTCTCGAGTTCGCCGGCCTCGACAACTACCGCTCGATCGCCGGCGACCTGCTGTTCCGGCAGACCCTCTGGAACACGTTGCTGTTCATGGCGGTGCTGATCCCGCTGACGCTGGTCGTCACGATCGGGGTCGGCCTGCTGCTGTCCAGCAAGGTCCGCGGCATGTCGGTCTACCGTTCGTTGATCTACCTGCCGTCGCTGCTGTCCATCGTGGTCGCCGGGCTCATCTGGAAGATGCTGATCGACAGCGAGACCGGCCCGCTCGAACGGTTCACGTCCGGGGTGCTGCACCTGGACGTCCCGTGGTTGACCGACGCGAACACGGCGATCGTGTTCCTGTCGGTCGTGACACTGTGGACGTCGATCGGGTTCTACTCCGTCATCTTCATGTCCGCTTTCAACAACGTGTCCGAGGACCTCCTGGACGCCGCGCGCATCGACGGCGCCAACGGATGGCAGACGCTGACCCGCATCAAGCTACCCCTGATCAAGCCGGTGCTGCAGGTGGTCCTCGTCCTGGTCACCATCAACGCCGTGCAGCTGTTCGACCTGATCTACGTGATGACCCAGGGCGGTCCGGGCACCGCCACGTACACCGCCATGTGGTACATCTACCAGAACGCCTTCAACGGTGGCAGCGTGCCGTACGCGGCGACCATGAGCATGGTGCTGCTCGTCGTCACCGCCGTCATCGCCGCGATCTTCGTCCGGCGCAGCCGGGGCGAGGAGTCCACCGATGGCCACGCGTGAGCTGACCGGCCGGCGTCCGTCGCATGCCGGACGCCTCCGCAAGCTGCCACGCGTGCTGTCGGTCCACGCGGTGGCGATCGTCTTCTCCGTCCTCTGCGCCGCGCCCGTCCTGCTCGTGGTGATCGCGTCGCTGCACGACTCCGTCTACGCCGACTTCTCCGTGCGGGTCAGCGAGTGGACGCTGACCAACTACGAGCGCCTGTTCGCCAACGAGGTCTTCGTCCGCTGGATGCTCAACAGCCTCTGGGTGGCCGCGGCGGTGACCGCGCTGACGGTCGCCGTTGACATCCTCGCCGCGTACGCGTTCGGCAAGCTGCGGTTCGCCGGACGCGACGTCGCGTTCCGGACGATGCTGGCGACCATGATGCTGCCGTTCTCGGCCACGCTCGTGCCCGTCTACCTGTTGGCGTCCGAGCTCGGCATGGTCGACCACTACAGTGGACTGATCATTCCGGCCGCGGCCGGGCCCTTCGGCGTCTACTTGCTGCGCCAGTTCGTGCTGGGCATCCCGAACTCGTTGATGGAAGCGGCCCGGGTCGACGGCGCCAACCATTGGTGGATCTTCCGGCGCGTGGTGCTGCCACTGTGCAAGCAGCCGATGGCGGTGCTGGCGATCTTCACGTTCGTGGCGAACTGGAACTCGTTCCTCTGGCCGCTGCTCATGGCGCAGTCGGAGCACATGATGACGCTGCCGGTCGGCATCGCCACGACCAACACGCAGTTCACGCAGAACATCTCCCTGATCACGGCCGGTGCGGTGATCAGCATCCTGCCCATGGCGGTGCTGTTCGCGGTCTTCCAGCGGTACTTCACGAGCGGCGTCCTGGCTGGCGCCGTCAAGTCCTGAGGGGTGTGCATGTCTGTCCATCGTGGTCGGCCTCGCGTTCCGGCCGACGGCATCCGGGCGACCCTGTGCGGCGGGAACACCATCGGCGGGGCGTTGCGCGAGCGCGAGCCCCGCGCCGACGGATACCGCCACATCGACTCGCCGGCCCTGGTGCGGCGGCTGGTCGGCATGAACGTCAACACGTACCTCTACGGGATCTGGGACTCACCGACCGACTGGGACGACCTTCGCTCCGAGTTCCTGCCGGCGGCGAGCGCGGCCGGCATCGACGTCATCCCGTACATCGTCCCGCCGAGCGAGACCACGGAGAACGGGCGGGCGTCCCGGCCGTTCATGACCGATTACGTCCGCTGGGCCGAGGCGATCGCCGAACTGTCGCTGCGGTTCCCCAACCTGACCTCGTGGGCGATCGACGAC
>NZ_JBFAIU010000044.1:0-27631 GCF_040654855.1 Asanoa sp. NPDC050611 | reverse complement strand
ATCGACGGCGACGAGGGGATCCTCCGCTACCGCGGGTACCCGATCGAGCAGCTGGGCGATCGACGACTTCGAGATCGGCGACAACGCGCTGCTCTTCACGCCCGACTACATGGCGGCGATGCGTGCGGCGCAGGACAGGATCAACCCGGATCTCGGGTTCTACACCTGCGCCTACATGAAGGCGGCGACCAGCGAGACGTTCCTCGACAAGTACGGACCGTTCATCGACGGCATCATCTACCCGTTCCTCGACGGCCACCACAAGAACACGACGGTCGCCACCTCGGTGGAGGCGTGCGTCAAGGAGATCCTCACCTACACCGGTCCCCGTAACCTCTCGGTGATCCTGCTCGTCTACACGGGACGGTTCCTCGACGCACCGCTCCCACCCACGGAGGACTACGTGCGCGAGGTCGTGGCGACCGGGCTGCGGCTGTGCGCACAGGGCGACCTGGCCGGCGTGATCGCCTACGGCACGCAGCAGGACGGCGCCCCGGCGCCGGCCACGGACAACCGGGCGATGTACGGGAACGGCCGGCTCGCCCTCTTCGCCTCGCGGTCGCCGATCGAGCCGGGGCAGGCGGTCAGCGGGCGACAGGCCGTGCCGGTCGACCCGGACAGCCCACGGCACGAGATCTCCTTCTGGTACCGGCGGGAGTTCCACCCCGACGGGCTGGCCGCCGGCTGCTTCCGCCTGCAGGTCCTGCTGGACGACCAGATCGTCTGGGACATGGACGTGGCGGACCAGTCCTACAACCTGTGGATGCAGGGCGACGCGTTCCAGGGCCCGATCGACGTCACAGCCGCGGTGCGCGGCAAGACCTCCGTGGACCTCGCGTTCCGGCTGACCAGCACCCGGGGGGTGTCCGGCGCGTTCGTCGACGTCGGGATCGACAACATCGAGACGGTCGGCCTCCGGGTGACCGACCCGGGCTTCGAGGAGGTCGGCGCGTGGACCGTCGAGACCGCGGGGCCGCTCGTCGCGTGCCTTGACCGCTACGCCGGCGACCGGCCGGCCCGCATCCTGTCGACGCTGGGCGACGTCTTCGGCGCGGACTCGACGCGGCCTTGACGACCGGCGGTAGGCCCGTGCGCTCGTGTCACATCGTGCTGGTCGGGCTCGGTGACATCGGCGTCGCCGCGCACCTGCCGGCGCTGCTGCGGGAGCCCCGCGTCGAGGTCACGGGTCTCGTCGACCCGGACGCGGACAAGCAGCGGCGGGCCCAGGCCCTGACCGGCGGCAGCGTTGCGTCGTTCGGCTCGCTCGACGACGCCTTGGCCACGTGTGCGGTCGACGCCGTCGTCCTCGCCACGCCGCCCTGGGCGACCACCCGGCTGGCCCGGGACTGCCTGGCCCGTGGGCTGTACGTGCTCGCCGAGAAGCCGGTCGCCACCTCGGTGGCCGCCGCGGACGTGCTCACGTCACTGCCACCGGACGTGACCGGGCGACTGCAGGTCGGGCTGACCTTCCGCCACGATCCGGCGATGACGCGACTGCGGGAGTGGCTGACGTCCGGACGGCTCGGTCGCGGTCCGCTGCTGGTGCGTGCGCACATCTACGACGAGGTCCGCGACCCGGCCGACGTGGAACACACCGGGCGCATCATCGCGACGCTGCGGCACGGGTCGCCGGTGATGCACGAGGGTTCGCACGTCTTCGACTGGCTCGCGTACCTGCTCGGCGGCCACGGCGTCCTCGAGGACGCCTGGAGCGTGACCACCGACCCGGCGCTGCCCGCCGCCAACCTGACCGGTGGTCGCCTGCGGTACGCGGACGGCACCGTGGTCCTGCTCGAGTTCGGCTGGTTCACCGCCGGTCTCCCCCGGTGCCAACTGACCTTCCAGGGCGACGCCGGCCTGGCGGTCCTCGACGGCGCCACGTTCCGGCTCGAGCTCCGGCACCGGGACGGCAACGAGGTCGTCGAGATCGAGGGCGACCGGGTCGGCCGGTCCTTCCGCCGGCAGCTCGAGCGATTCGTCGACAGCGTCCTCGAAAGCCGGCTCGGATTGGAGCCGTCACTGCGCGACGGCATCGAGGCGCTCCGGACGAGCGCCGCCCTCGAACAGCGCGCCGGCGGAGCACCCGCGGCCCGCGCCGGCCCGGTCGGTGCCGACGGATGAGCCGACCTACTTTCGAGATGGGGAAGCTAGGATTCGCCATCGGAAGAGAGCTACGGGGCCTTCCGGTCGAACCCTCGCGCGTGATGCGGAAAGGTATTGCCCATGTCGACGTCTTCGCACGGCACCAACGCGGATCGGGCCCCGTCCCCGGCCGTGGACCGCGCGCTCACGGTCCTCGAGCAGCTGGTCGCCTCCGACGAGGAGCTGACGCTGACGGCGCTGGCCAAGGTCACCGAGATCCCGCTCGCGACCTGCGCGAGCATCGTCTACACACTGGAGCGCCGGGGGTACGCGGTGCGGCGTGTGGTCGGGCGCAGTCACTTCTGGCGTCCGACGCTGCGCCTCTACGGCCTGGCCAGCCAGCTCGTCCGCAAGATCGACCTGTCCTCCGTGGCGCGCGCCGAGCTGCGAGCCCTGGCCGACGAGCTGGGTATGCCCGTCCATATCGGCGTGCTCGACGGCGCGTCCGTGGTCTATGTCGCGAAGGCCGCCACGCCCGGCTTCATCCAGTTCGACACCTACACCGGAAAGGTCTCGCCCTTCAACCTCACCGCGCTGGGCCGCGCGATCGCGGCGTACCTGCCCGCCGACGACCTGGACCGGCTCATGCCGCAGCTCGCCGCGGGACGCGGCCCGCGGGCGCGTGCGACCGGGCGCAGGGCCTTCCGCGCCCTGCTGGAGGACGTCCGCGCGACGGGCTATGCCACGGAGGACGAGGAGGAGCAGGCGGACATCTCCTGTGTCGCCGCGCCGTTCTTCGGCGCGGACGGGCAGGTGGCCGGAGCGGTCGGTGTCACCGGCTTCGCCCGCGACCTCGACGGCGAGAAACGCGATGTCGCCGTCGCAGGGGTGCGGCGGCTGGGCGCGGAGATCTCGTCGCGCCTGGGTTGCCCGGCCGCGGCGTTGCCAGGAGCCACGACGGTCTCTTAGGATTCGGTTTAGCGAAGAGATCTTCCATATATCGAAGGAAGGTCGCCCATGGCGTCATCCGCCCTGCGGTGGGCCGACGTAGATCGGCGCGTATTGACCCGTCAGTTGCCGGAAGCTCTGGTTCTCCTGCCCGTCGGCGCGACGGAGCAGCACGGTCCGCACCTCGCGACCGGCACGGACGCCCTGATCGCGGGCGAGCTCTGCGCGGCCGCCGCCGACCGGGCCGCGCGGCGGTGCCAGCGTCCGATCGTCGTCGCGCCCACGGTCGCGTTCGGCGCCTCCGACCACCACCTGCCGTTCGGCGGCACGCTCTCGCTGTCGCCCGAGACGTTGCTGGCCGTCATCCTCGACCTGGCCCGGTGCGTCGCCGCCCAGGGCGGGCGCCGGCTGCTGCTGGTGAACGGACACGGCGGCAACGTCGGCGTGTGCCATGCCGCCGCCGCGGCCGCGTCCACCCGCTACGGCCTGGCGGTCGGCCACCTCGACTACTGGCACCTCGCGCCGGCGGAGCCCGACGTGCCCGTTCCCGGGCACGCGGGGGAGTTCGAGACCTCGTTGGTCCTCGCGCTGCGCCCCGACCTCGTGGGCGAACGCACCGCCCGGGCGCAGCCGCCGTCCGTACCAGCCGTTCCCGGGATCGACCTGCACACCGGCGCGATCTGGCGGACCATCGACGGCCACACGGACAGCGCGGAGCGGGCCGACGCCGATGCGGGCAAACGCCGACTCGATCACCTGGTGCGGCTGATGGCCGACCGACTCGTCCAGCTCGAGGGAGCGTTGTGATCGATTTCCACACGCACACGCCGGCCTGGCGCACTGCCACGTGGTTGGCGGGCACCCCGTTCGGCGTGGACGACTTCGTGGCGTTCATGGACTCCGCCGGGGTCCAGCAGGCCGTGGTACTCAGCCACGACGGCCTGTTCGACGCCACTCCACAGGCCAACGACGAGCTGGCCGCCTTCGTGGGCGCGTACCCTGACCGGCTCGTCGGGTTCGGCACCGTCCACCCACGACAGACGACGGCCGTCGGGGAGGTCGAGCGGATGCTCGGGCGGTTGGGCCTGCGCGGGCTCAAGCTGCACCCGTGGCTGCAGGGGTTCAGCCTGCACGAACTCTCACTGGACCCGATCTGCGCGGCGCTCTCGGCCCACGACGGGATCCTGCTCTGCCACGACGGCACCCCGCCGTACTCCACGCCGGCCCAGATAGCGGCCCTGGCCCGGCGGCATCCGCGTCTGCCGGTCGTGCTGGGACACGGCGGCCTGCACGATTGCTGGCGCGAGGCGCTCGCGCTGACGTGCGAGACCCCCAACCTGTACCTGTGCATCTGCGGCACTCCCCCGTACGCGGCACGCCAGATCCTGGCCCGGGCGCCGCGGCACAAGGTGCTCTTCGGCACGGACGCGGGGCTGTCGGACCGCAAGAGCCAGGACTACGCGGTCGCCCGGGTCGCGGAGATCGACGGTTGGGGCATCACCGCGGAGCAACGGCACGCCATGCTCGTCGACAACCCACGCCGCCTGCTCGCGGGGTCGGCGCGGTGAAGGCGACCGTCGCCGCCGTGCACACGCTTCCGGTCAGCCTGGACGTGCGCCCCGAGCTCGTGGTCCGCGGCGCCCGTGGCAGCCACGCGCGTTCCGACTTCCTGCTCGTGCGCGTCGTCACGAGCGACGACGTCGTCGGCTACGGCGAGGTGAGCGCGACCCCGATCTGGAGCGGCGAGGACGGCCACAGCGCCGAGCACTTCGTCCGCGACGTGCTCTCCCCCGCGCTCGTCGGACAGCCGCTGGCGCCGGTGGGCCGGCTCGACGACCTGATGGACCGGTCGCTCGCCGGCAACCCGTTCACCAAGGCCGGACTGTCGACAGCCCTTTGGGACGCGTACGCCCGCACCCTGGGCGAGCCCCTCGCGGTCGCCCTCGGCGGCGCTTACCGGACACGGGTGCCCATCAAGCTCTCCCTTTCCGGTGACGGCGCCGCCCTGGACGCCGTCCTCGATGCCGCGCGGGCGGTGGGGTTCGGCGCGTTCAAGGTCAAGGTGGGCCTGGGTGTCGCCGGCGACCTGGCGCGGTTCGCCAGGGCGCGCGAGGTGGCCGGCCCGGACGCGTTCCTCGGCGCCGACGCCAACGGGGGATGGACCCGCCGGGAGGCGGCGCAGGCCGTGCCCGTGCTCGCCCGGCTCGGATCGCGCTTCATCGAACAGCCGGTCGGCCCGGCCGACGTCGACGGCCTGCGCGACCTGCGTGGCGCCGGGCTGCCCGTGGTCGCGGACGAGGCCGTCTTCGACATGGCCGATCTCGTCCGGTTGGTGCGGGCGGAAGCGGCCGACTGCGTGAGCCTGTACGTCGGCAAGAGCGGCGGTCCGGGACGTGCGGTGGCGATGGGCCAGTTGGCCGCGGCCTTCGGCGTCGAGACCGTGATCGGGTCCAACGGCGAGTTCGGTGTGGGAGCCGCGGCGCAGCTGCACGTGGCGTGCGCGCTGGCGGCCCTGTCGACCGAGTTTCCCTCCGACATCATCGGCGCGCACTACTACACCGAGGACGTGTTGGCCCGCCCGCTGGACAGTGACGGGGCGACGGTGCGCCTCGGTGCCGAACCGGGGCTGGGCGTCGTGCCGCGCGACGACCTCGTCGCGCGCTTCCGTTGAAAGCTGGGTGAGCCCGTGATCGTCGATGTTCATACGCACACTCCGACCCATCGCGGCCCGGTGCCGCCCGACGAGCGGTGTGTCTACACGAGTTGGCGCACGGATCGCGCGGTGGTCACCACCAACTCCTGGGCCGACTACGACGCGGCCACGTCCGCGGCCGACGTGTCGATCGTGTTCAACATCGCTGTCGCCGACCCGCTCGGCGCGACCGGCATGCCCTACGCGCCGGAGCGCACGAACGACGCCACGGCGGAGTTCGTGGCCGCGGACCCGGGGCGCCGCATCGGCTTCATGTCGGTCAACCCGATGGCGCCGGACGCCTTCGACGAGGCCGAGCGCTGCCGCGACCTTGGACTTCTAGGCGTCAAGCTCGGTCCGAACTACCAGAACTTCGACCCGCTCTGTGCGGAGGCGCTCGCCTTCTACGCGTACTGCGAACGACTCTCCCTGCCCGTGCTCTTCCACCAGGGCGCCTCGCCGATCCGCTCCGCGCCGCTGCGGTACACCTACCCACTCGTCACCGACGAGGTCGCGCTCCGGTTCCCCGAGCTGCGGATCGTGATGGCGCACATGGGACACCCGTGGGGCAAGGAGACCGTCGTGACGATCCGGAAGCATCCACACGTGTACGCGGACGTGTCGTCGATCTACCTGCGCCCCTGGGTCTGCTACGAGGCCCTGCTCGCCGCGGTCGAGTGGGGCTGCACCCACAAGCTGCTGCTGGGCTCCGACTTTCCGATCGCCGACACCGCGGAGGCCATCGCGGGGCTGCGCGGGGTCAACCGCATCCTGGCGGGCACGAGCCTGCCCCGGGTGCCGGACGAGTCGATCGAACAGATCATCCACGCGGACGCGCTGTCGGCGCTGGGCCTGAGCGTAGGAGGCAACCGTGGTCGTTGACGCACACGTCCGGCTGGGCCGCGGTCGCGAGGTCTCGCTCGAGCTGGCCGAGCTCTACTCGACCATGGACGAGCTCGGGATCGATCAGGCCCTCGTGGCCCCGGACGAACGCGGCATCGCCGTCGACAACCGCGCGGGCAACGAGATGGTGGTGAAGGCCGCGGCCGCCTCGTCGGACCGGTTGATCGCGTACGCGACGGCCAACCCTTGGCGACGCGACGCGGTCGACGAGCTGGCGCGTGCCCGCGACGCCGGAGCACGGGCGCTCACAGTGGACAGTGTCCTGCAGGGCTTCGATCTGTTGGACGGTCTGGTCGACCCGTTGCTGGAGTTCGCCGGCGCGAGCGGATGGCTGGTCTACGTCCGCACCGGAACACCACCGAACGCCCTGCCCCTCACCCTTGCGACGCTGGCCCGGCGCTACCCGGAGATCCCGTTCGTGATGGGGCGCAGCGGGGCGACGGACTTCTGGATCGACGCCGCACCGGCGCTGCGGCACGCGCCGAACCTCTTCGGTGACACGTGTTACGCGCCTTGGGACACCGTCCTCACGGAATTCGAGCGCGATCCGGCGATCGGCACGTCCCGGCTGGTGTTCTCGACGGACGCGCCGTACGCGGTGGCCCGGGCCGAGCTGCGGCGCGTGCGGGACTGGCCGATCGACACCGCGGCCCGAGGCGAGGTCCTCGGCGGCACCATCCGGCGCCTGCTCGGCTGACCGTCGCGGCGGGCGGCGGCCCGAATGGACACGACGAACATTGCCGGACCATTCCCGTGCCACGTATGATTCATAATCAGAAGACATTTTCGGGATACCGAAGATTGATTGCGGGGGCCAGATGACTGTCGCGACGCAGACCCCACTCGACGAGCCGTCCGGAGCCGCCGCTTCCGCAGATGCGTCCACTTTGGTCCGTGGTGTGTCGCCCGTGCTGCACGTGCCGTTCACGGACACCGGGGAGGTCGACGTCGAGGGATTCGGGCGGGTGGTCGCTCACGTGCTCGGCACCGGCGTCAGCAGCATGATGTTCCCGGGGTTCGCCTCCGAGTTCTACAAGCTCGCGGAGGACGAACGCCGCACACTGACGGAGGTCCTGCTCGCCGAGACCCGGACCCGGACCGACGTGGCGGCGATCGTGGCGGTGCAGGACCATGCCACCCGGCTGGCGGTCACCCGGGCCCGCGAGGCCGTCGCCGCCGGCGCGGACCTGGTCAACCTGCTGCCACCGCACTTCCTCTCGCCGTCCCGGCACGCGCTCGTCGACCACGTCCGCTCGGTGCTGGAGGCCGTGGCGCCGACGCCTGTCGTGCTCCAGTACGCGCCCAGCGAGACGGGCACGAGCCTCGACAGCGCGACGCTCGCCACCATCGCCGCGTCCCACCCGAACCTCAAGCTCGTCAAGGTCGAATCCAGCCCGCCCGGCCGCCTGATCGCGGAGCTGGCCGCGCTCGAGCCGCCGTTGGCGTCGATCGAGGGCTACGCGGGAGTGCAGCTGCCCGACGCCATCCGGCGCGGCGCCGTCGGCACTCAGCCCGGCTGCTCGTTCACCGAGATCTACGTGGAGATCTGGCGCCGGTTCGCCGGCGGTGACGAGGCCGGTGGCGACGAGCTGCACCGCCGGCTGCTGCCGTACATCTCGTACTGGATGCTCGACACCGAGCTCATCATCGCGGCCGAGAAGCTCGTCTCGATGCGGCGCGGGCTCATCCGCAGCGCGTTCTGCCGCGGGCCGGCGCACCTCCTCGACGCCGAGGAGGTCCGCGGGGTCGACCGGTTCCTGACCGAGTTCGCGGACCTGCTGCCCGACCTGTCCGGCTGACTCCACATCAGGCTCCGCGTCTGCACAGGCGCCTCGGCCTCAAGTTAGCGCGAATTCGCGCCCCGTGACCGCTAGCTGAAGGCCTTCACGGGTGGTGGCCGCGGACTCTTCCGCGAAAGTTAACGCGGAGTTACAGTTGCGGGCGACGAACGCGACGCCCCTGCGGCCAGCGACGCCGCTCGGTGGTGCGGCCGGTGAGGGCATTCCTTCGGCCAGGAGTGCCCTCACCCCCGTCGCCGGGGGCGCCGCGGCTCCAGCATGGGGACGAGGAACTCCCGGGCCATCTCCCGCAGGCGTTCCTCGTCGTCGAGGTTCACGACCGCGCTCGGGATGACCAGAAACGTGGTGGAGAGCCGCGTCATCAATTCGGCTACGAGCTGCACGTCCACCGCGTCGGAGATGTTGCCCGCCTCCTGTTCGCGCCGGAGCTGACCAGCGACGAACCGCTGGACCGTGGCCAGCGTCCGGCCGCCGTCGGTGACGATCGAGGGGATCATCAGCTCCGGTTCGGCGATCATCAAACCGCCGATCAACGGGTTGCGCCGAAGAGCCTGCAGAGAGCTGACGAAGCCGAGCACGACCCGGTCGGCCACGGTCCGGGCTTCCTTGATGTCCAGCAGAAACTGGTCGAAGTAACGCCGGAACTCACGACGGACGACCTGCTCGACCAGTGCGTCCTTGGTGGCGAACCGGCGATAGGCGGTGATCCGCGAAACGCCTGCCCGCCGGGCGACGTCCTCCATCGCGGACCGCCGTATGCCGAGCCGGCAGAACTGTTCGTAGGCCGCGTCGAGCAGGCGCTTGGTCGTCTCGTCGCCGTCCTCGGTCCCGTCCAGCGCCTCCGCATAAGCCCGCTCCAACGTGGACTGTGCGAGGAGGCCTTGGCTCGAAGAGGTGACAGGTTCCACAACCGGCCTTTCGAACCCTGGCGGACGGCGCACGACTGAAACATCGTTGCGCGCGAGGTTTCACCATGTCAATCAGCTACCACGCCCCAGTCGGAGAGCACCGATGTGGTGTCGGCGCCCGGCACCGGGGGGCGGCCGCCGATCGCGCCGGGCGTCCGCGACAGGCGGGGCGCCACCGCCGGCTGACGGATGCCGAACGCGTCCTCGAACGTCGCGCGAGCGACCATGTGCGCGTGGTGCGGCGCCTCCTCGAGCGAGAGCACCGGCGCGACGCACGCGTCCGTCCCCTCGAACACCGCCGCCCACTCGTCGCGCGTGCGACCAAGGAAGACCTCCGCGAAGCGTTGCCGCAGGCGCGGCCACCCCGTGACGTCGTACTGGGCGGGGAGGTCCGCGTCGGCCAGGCCGAGGAGACGGACGAGCTCGCGGTAGAACTGCGGCTCGAGGGCGCCGACCGCCAGGTGACCGCCGTCGGACGCGCGGTAGACGTCGTAGAACGGCGCACCGCCGTCGAGCAGGTTGCGGTGTCGCTCCGCACGCCAGGTCCCGGCCGCGAGCAGACCGGAGAACAAGGTGGTCAGGTGCGCGGCGCCGTCGACGATGGCCGCGTCGACCACCTGGCCCGCTCCGGTGGTCCGGGCGACGTGCAGGGCGGCCAGGCAGCCGACGACCAGGTAGAGGCTTCCGCCGGCGAAGTCGCCGAGGAGGTTGAGCGGGATCTGCGGTGGACCTTCGGTCGGGCCGATCGGATGGAGCACGCCGGCGACCGCGATGTAGTCGATGTCATGTCCAGCACTGTGCGCCAACGGCCCGTGCTGACCCCAGCCGGTCATCCGTCCGTACACGAGGCTTGGATTGCGGGCCAGCACCTGTTCCGGTCCGATGCCGAGCCGCTCCGCCACGCCGGGACGCCAACCTTCGATCACGATCGCCGCTCGTTCGGCGAGGCGGAGCACCACCTCGCGTCCGTCGCGGTGTTTCAGATCCACGACGATCGACCGCTTCCCGCGGTTGAGGAGGTTCCGGCTGGGGTCGCCGCTCAGCGGTGACTCCGGTCCGGGCCGGTCCACCCGCACGACGTCCGCGCCGAGGTCGGCGAGGAGCATGGCCGCGAACGGAGCCGGGCCGATTCCGGCGAGTTCGAGCACGCGTATTCCGGTCAACGGCCCGCTCATGGACCGGCCTCCCCTCAGGCGGCGGTTGGTCGGGCGAACGCCGCCCGGCATCCCCGGTCGGATTCGGCTACAACCCGTAGGTCTTGCCGATGATGTCGCGCTGGACCTCGCTGGTGCCGCCGTAGATCGTCGACACGATGGTGCGCCGGACGTGGCCCTCCATGTCGAACTCCCGGGCGTAGCCGTAGCCGCCCATCATCTGCATGCCCTCCAGCGCCATCCGCTTGGCCGTCTCGGTCACCTTCAGCTTGACCATCGACGCCTCTCGCGGCAGCAACCTGTTCGGGTCGGCGTCCACCTTGGCGGCCACGTCGTAGACCAGCAGTCGGCAGCACTCGATCTCGGTGGCCAGGTCGGCCATCCGGTGCCGCAGCGCCTGGAACGTGCCGATCGGCCGGCCGAACTGCTGGCGCTGGCTGATGTAGGCAAGCGTGTCGTCGAAGGCGCGCTGGGCGGCGCCGAGCATCAGGCCACCCATGATCAGCCGTTCCAGGTTGAGGCCGGCCATCAGCTGCCGCCAGCCGTTGCCGACCTCGCCAACGACGGCCGACGACGGCAGGAAGCAGTCGGTGAAGAACAGGTCGTTGACCTCACGGCCGCCCATCGTGTCGATGCCTCGCACGACGAGGCCGTCCGCGCCCCTCGGCACCATGAACATGGTCAGGCCCTGGTGGCCGCGGCCGGACGCCGCCGTGCGGGCGACGAGCAGGATGTGGTCGGCGATGTGGGCGTTGGAGCACCAGGTCTTCTGTCCGTTGACCACGAAGCCGCCGTCGGTCGCGGTCGCCCGGCAGGAAATGTTCGCCACGTCTGATCCGGCGTCGGGCTCGGACATCGCGATCGCCTCGACCGCTCCCTGTGTCACGCCACCGAGGATGGCCTTCTGCTGTTCGGGCGTTCCGAATCTCGCGTAGGCGGCGGCCGCGATCATCGTCGTGACGAAGCCACCGATCGGTGCCATGCCACGGGTGGTCGCTTCCAGGAAGAGCGTGAGGTCGACGAGACCGCCGCCGGCGCCGCCGTGCTCCGGGTCCAGGTGCACGCCCAACCAGCCGAGGGCGGCCATCTTCTCGTACAGCGGCTGGTTGTGGGAGTCGGTCCCGTTGTTCGTCAGCTCGTCACGCTGGGAACGGGTCCCGCATTCGCGTTGACAGAACGACTCGATGGCGGCAACGAACGCCTGCTGTTCCGCGGTCACGTCCATGGTCGCGCCCTTCACTTTCGGCCGGAGACGACTGTAATATCAAATGTAAATTACATCCAGACGGCTCCGGAGGAAAGATGAGCACCCTCGTCTCGCGCAACCCGGTGACCGGCGAGGTCGTCGCCGAGCACGCCGCCGCCGACGAGGCGACGGTCCGGGAGGTGGTGACCCGAGCCCGGTCGGCCGGTCTCTGGTGGACCTCCCGCCGCCCCCGGGAGCGGCGGGACGCCCTGCTGCGGTGGAAGTCGGAACTCGTGGCGGGCAGCGCCGATCTCGCCGCGGTGATCCGGGCGGAGACGGGAAAGCCGACCACGGGAGCCCTGCTCGAGGTGATGCTCGCGGTCGAACACCTGGACTGGGCCGCCCGCAACGCGCACAAGGTCCTCCGTCGCCGCAAGGTCGCGGCCGGGGTGCTCGCGATGAACCAGCGGGCGCTGCTCGAATATGTCCCGTTCGGCGTGGTCGGGGTGATCGGTCCGTGGAACTACCCGGTCTACACCCCGCTGGGCTCGATCTCGTACGCGCTGGCCGCCGGCAACGCGGTCGTGTTCAAACCCAGCGAGTACACCCCGGGGGTGGGACAGTGGCTCGCCGACGCCTGGGCCCGGGTCTGTCCCGAGCCGGTGCTGCAGGTCGTCATCGGCGACGGCAGGACGGGCCAGGCCGTGGTGGAGTCTGATGTGGACATGGTCGCCTTCACCGGATCCGCGGACACCGCCCGCCGGGTCATGGCGGCCTGCGCGACCCGGCTCACCCCCCTCGTCGTCGAGGCCGGCGGCAAGGACGCCCTCATCGTCGCGGCCGACGCCGACCTCGACGCCGCGGCCGGCGCGGCCGTCTTCGGCGGTCTGGGCAACGCCGGGCAGACCTGTGCCGGGGTGGAACGGGTCTACGTCGTCGCCGACGTCTACGACCGGTTCCTCGCCGCGGTGACGGAGAAGGCGTCGGCCGTCCGGCCCGGCGCCGACGACAGTGCGGCGTACGGGCCGATGACCATGCCCGGGCAGATCGAGGTCGTGCGGCGCCATGTCAGCGACGCACTGGCCGGGGGTGGCGTGGCGGCGCTCGGCGGCACCGACTCGATCCGAGCACCGTTCGTCGAACCGATCGTGCTGACCGGCGTGGCCGAGGACAGCCGCGCGATGCGCGAGGAGACGTTCGGCCCGACACTCGTGGTCAACCCGGTCCGCGACGTCGAGGAGGCGATCCGGCTGACCAACGCGTCCCCGTACGGGCTGGCCGCCGCGATCTTCACTCGCGACAAGGCACGCGGGCTCTCGACCGCCCGCCGGCTGCGCACCGGCGCGGTGTCGGTGAACTCGGTGCTCGGTTTCGCGGCCGTCCCGGCGCTGCCCTTCGGCGGCGTCGGCGACTCCGGGTTCGGCCGCGTCCACGGCGCCGACGGCCTGCGCGAGTTCAGCCGGCCCAAGGCGGTCACGTGGCAGCGCTGCCGGGCACCGATCGACCTGATGCGGTTCGACGCCAGCCCGCGCGCGGTCCGCACCGCACTACGGCTGTTCCGGATGCGGCACGGGCGCGGTCATTGAGACGAGCCCTCGTGCCAGACGCCGATCTCGTCGAGGTGCTTGACCAGGCGCTGGGCGCCGTCGGTGAAGTGACGTGCCATCGCCGCCCGCGCGGCGTCGGGATCACGGGCGGCCAGCGCGTCCAGCAGGGCCTGGTGATCAGAGATCATGTTGGCCCGCCAAGCGGGGTCGGACGAGTAGAACCGGGCCGGCGTATAGCGGGTCAACGTGTGCAGGAACCAGGCGAGCTTGCGCGCCCCGGCGGTGCGGTTGATCAGGCGGTGGAAGTCGAACTCGAGCTGCTCCAGCTCCGCCAGGCGGGCATCGGCGGCCGCCTGCCGCAGGGCCGCCTGCATCCTTGCCAACTCCCCCGCCTGGTCGGCGGTCGACCGCCGGGACGCGCGCGCGGCGAGCTCACCGGCCAGCTCGGCCTGCAACGCGAACACATCCTCGATGTCCTGCCGGACCATCGGCGCCACCACATAGCCCCTGCGCGGTTGCAGCTCGACCAGGTCCTCACCGCGCAGCGTCAAGAGGGCTTCCCGAACCGGCGTGATGCTCACGCCGAGCTGCGCGGCGAGGTCTTCGAGCCGCAGCCGCTCGCCGGGCCGCAGCGTTCCGTTCATGATCAGGTCGCGGATGTGGAGCGCGACCTCCTCGGAGAGCTGTGGGCGGGGATTGAGCGACGACGCCATGACGGCGACGATATCAAATGTCAAAATCCTCCGCGAAAGGGAATCCATGCGACTGAGTGCCACTCTGCCCTACGCCGGCGATCCGGAGACCACCGTGCGCCAGGCGGTGGCGTGGGAGTCGGCCGGGGTGGACATCCTTTGGGTCGCCGAGGCGTACGGGTTCGACTCGCCGACGCTGATGGGATACCTGGCCGCGCTGACCCGACGTGCCGCGATCGGTTCGGCGATCCTGCCCATCTACTCACGCACGCCCACACTGATCGCGCAGACGGCGGCCGGGCTCGACGCGGTGTCGCGGGGAAGGGCGATCCTCGGTCTGGGCGCGTCCGGCCCCCAGGTCGTCGAGGGGTGGCACGGCGTCGAGTACGACCGGCCGCTCGGCCGTACCCGCGAGGTGGTGGAGATCTGCCGGCGGGTGTGGCGGCGCGAGACCGTCGCCCATGACGGCATCTACCAGTTGCCGTTGCCCGCGGGCCGCGGCACCGGCCTGGGCAAGCCGCTCAAGCTGCTCACCCGGCCGGTCCGGGACCGCATTCCGATCTACGTCGCCGCGCTCGGCGAAGCGAACGTCCGGATGACCGCAGAGATCGCCGACGGCTGGATGCCGGCGTTGTTCATCCCCGAGCGCGCCCACGACGTCTGGGGCGGCGCGCTGGCCGCCGGCGCGGCGAAGCGCCCTGCCGATCTGGCCCCGCTCGAGGTGGTCGCCGGCGGCCCGCTGGCGATCGGCGACGGCCTCGAGGCGCACCGGGACCTGGCCCGACCCGCGATGGCCCTCTACATCGGCGGCATGGGAGCCAAGGGTCGCAACTTCTACGCGGACCTCGCGCGCCGCTACGGCTATGCCAGCGAGGCCGACCGCGTGCAGGACCTCTACCTCGCCGGGCGTAAGGAGGAGGCCGCGGCCGCGATCCCCGCCGAGTTCGTGGAGCTCACGAGCCTGGTCGGGACACCGGACTTCGTACGCCGGCGCGTCGCGGCGTTCGCCGCCGCGGGAGTGACGGTGTTGAACGTGACCCCGGTGGGGCCGGAGCCGGCCGAGGATCTGGCCCGGCTCCGGCAACTCCTCCCCTGAGCGGTGCCGCCCGGTCCGTCGACGACGGTCAGGGCGACGGCTCGTCGGCGTACATGGCGTCGATCACGTCGGCGTAGCGGGCCGCGATGACGGCGCGGCGCATGCTGAGCTTCGGCGTCAGCTCGCCTGATTCGGCGGTCCACGGCTCGGTCAGGATCCGGAACCTGCGCACCCACTCGGGCCGGGACAGCTTGTCGTTGGCGGCGGTGATGACCGCCTCGATCGCGGCGACGACGGCGGGGTGGGTGGCCAGGTCCCGGTAGCCGAGCACGCCCAGCCCCTGGCCGCGGGCCCAGATCGGCGCCATCTCCTCGTCGAGCACCACGAGCGCGGTGACGTACGGCCGGCGATCGCCGATGGCCGCGACGTAGCCGACCAGCGGGTTCGACCGGATCAGGCTTTCGACGTGTGCGGGGGAGATGTTCTTCCCGCTCGAATTGATGATCAGTTCCTTCTTGCGGTCGGTGATCGTCAGGAACCCGTCGGAGTCGAGGACGCCGACGTCGCCGGTGGCCAGCCAGCCGTCCGGATCGGTGGCCGGTGCGATGGCGCCGGTGTCTTCCAGGTAGCCGAGGCAGACCAGCGGGCCGCGCACGAGGATCTCGCCGTCGGCCGCGACCCGAACCTCCATGCCGAGGTTCGGCCGCCCGACGGTGCCGGTGCGGAAGCGATCGGGCGTGTTGATGGTCGCCGTGCCGGTCGTCTCGGTCATCCCCCACACTTCGAGGACACCCACGCCGAAGCCCGCCAGGGTCCGGAGAACCTCGACCGGGATCGGCGCGGCCCCGCTGCCCGGCCAGATCGTGGCGTCCAGGCCCAGGATCGCCCGGATCGGGCGGAGCACCGCGTCGTCGAGCGCCGCGAACTCGCCGGCGAGGTCCGCGGGCACCGGCGACCCCGTTTCCCGGTGCTTGTGGACGGTGAGCGCGACGTCCGTCGCGCGCTGCACGCCGGCCCGCTGCTCCGTCGGCAGGCCGCCGACGCGAACCTGGAGCCCGGTCGCCATCTTCTCCCAGATGCGCGGCACGCCGAAGAACGAGGCCGGCCGTACCTCTTGCAGCGCCGGCAGCAGGTTCGTCGGGTCCGCGCAGATGTGGACGTGTCCGGCGCGGTACACCACGTTGTAGATGCCCAGCATCCGCTCGGCGATGTGGGCCAGCGGCAGGTAGGCGACCGAGTCCGCGTGGTCGGGGGTGGGTACCGTCGCCTCCAGGCAGGCCGCCTGGTAGATGACGTTGAGGTGGCTCAGGGCGACCGCCTTCGGATCGCCGGTGGTGCCCGAGGTGTAGAGCACGGTCACCGGGTCCTGCGAGGTCACCTGGCGCCAGGTGGCGTCGAACGCCGACGGGTCGGCAGCGTGCGCGACGGCGCCGGTCGCCAGCACCGAGTCGTACGCGACGAAGGCCGGGTCGTCCGGTGGGGCCGCGTTCGCGTCGAGCACCACGACCCGCTCGACGGTGCTCGACTGCGCCAGGACCGGTCGCCACCGCCGGAGCTGTTCGGCGCCCTCGAGCACGACCAGGCGGGCCCGGCTGTGCGCCGCCAGGTACGCCAACTGGTCCGCGCTCAGGGTGGCGTACACGGTGGACGGCAATGCTCCGAGGTGGACGAGGGCCAGGTCGACCAACCAGTGCTCGGGTCGGCTGGACATCATGATGAGTACCCGGTCGCCGGCCTGGACGCCAAGGTCGGCCAGGCCACGGGCCAGGGCGGCGACGCGTTCCCGCACCTGTCGCCACGTCAGCGCCGGACCGGGGTCGCCGACCACGCTGATCGCCGGGCGATCACCGTGTTGCTCGGCATTGCGGTGCAGCAACGACGGGATCGTGTGGGTTGACGCGGTCCGCAGACAGACTTCGGAATCGGCAACGCTCGCTTGCGACATCGCTGCGCCTCCTCGACGGCGAGATCGATGCGGGGACGCCCGACGCAGCTCGGGCATCCACGGACCCGACTGTAAACGACGGTTAACTTCTTGAGAAGATGGCAATGCGCCGGCACGGATGGCGCGGCAGCGCCCGCTGCGAACGCGGCCTTACCGAGCGGGCACGTCGAGCAGGTCGTGGGCCAGGCCGGCCACCACGCGGTCGATGCCGGCACCGCGGTCGAACGCGACGCTGTTGCCGAGGTCGACGATCAGGTTGAGCGCGCCGTGGGCGAGGACCCGGCAGTCGGCGGTGCTCATCGCCGGGCGCCGCAGGTTGAGGACGCGGACCCACTCCTCGACGTGTGCGCGCTGGGCGCGGCGCAGCTCGTGCCGGTCCTTGTCCGGGAGATTGGTGTTCTCGTTCTGGTACACCGTGATCAGGTCGCTCTGCCCGAAGACCATCTCGACGTAGGAGTCGACCAGGCGGGCGAGGGCGTCCTCGTGGCTTGCCGCCGTGCCCAGGGCGGTCGCGGTCGCGGCGGCGACCCGGTCGGCCGCCCGGTAGTAGACCGCGGCCAGCAGTTCGCTCTTGGAAGGGAAGTGCCGGTACAAGCTGGAGGCCCGGGTGCCGGACGCGGCGGCGATGTCCTCCATCGTCACGGCGTGGTAGCCGTGCTGGTGGAACAGCCGCAGCGCCTCCGCCATGATCGTTTCGCGTCGTGACCGCAGGCCGGGATCGGCGGGCGCCGGCCGCCGCGCCGCCGTCCGCACCGGCTGCGTGACCGTCGCCCGCAGCAGGCGCCACCCCGCGTCGCGCAGGAGCTCCTGCGCCCGGCCGGGCGCGATCGCGGCCCGATGCGTGGACAGGCTGCCGATCAGGCTCAGCACCGCCCGCGCCAGCAGCCGCGCATCCCGCGGCGCGAGATCGGGCCGCTCCGATCGCAACGGCTGCGCGATCCTGTTGATCACCGTTCGCGCGTCGGCGAGCAACCGGTCGCGGTCGTCCGCCTCGAGGTAGCGCAGCTCCCACTGGTACAGGCCGCCGACCCGGCGCCGCTGCACGCCCAACCGCGCCAGCTCCACCAGCATCTGGTCGAGCCGTTCCCGTGGTGGCTGGCCCGGCGTCGCGGCGGTCGCGGCCAGGACCGCGTCGGACAGCTCGCGGGTGGCGTGGGACAGCATGGCGTACTTGTTGGGAAAGTGGCGGTACACCGCCGGGCCGCTGATGCCGACCCTACCGGCGATCTCGTCGATGCCGACACCGTGGTATCCCCGCTCGCAGAACAGCTCGGCGGCGGCCAGCGCGATCTGCGCCTTGCGGTCCTTGGGGCGCTTCACCGGGGTCGTGCCGTCCAGCGCCTGTCGTGCGGTCACGCCGTGCCTCTCGTCGCGAGTTCCGGAAGCCATCTTGACACGCGGCGCCGACGACCTGGAAAGTTAACCGCAATTCGCATGGAGGTGTGGCATGCCGACCGACGAGGCGTACATTTTCGACGCGATCCGCACCCCCCGCGGCAGAGGCAAGCCGTCCGGAGCGCTGCACGGCGTGAAACCGGTTCAACTCGTGGTCGGGCTGGTGGACGAGGTGCGGCGCCGCAACCCCGGTCTGGACCCGGCGCTGGTCGACGACATCGTCCTGGGGGTCGTCTCACCGGTGGCGGACCAAGGGGCCGACATCGCCAAGACGGCCGCGATCGTCGCCGGGCTGCCCGACACGGTGGCCGGTGTGCAGGTCAACCGCTTCTGCGCGTCCGGCCTGGAGGCGGTCAATCTCGCCGCGCAGAAGGTCCGCTCCGGGTGGGAACACCTCGTCCTGGCCGGCGGCGTCGAGTCGATGTCCCGGGTCCCGATGGGCTCGGACGGTGGTGCCTGGGCCCTCGACCCGGAGACCAACTACGACAGCGGCTTCGTCCCGCAGGGCATCAGCGCCGACCTCATCGCCACCCTGGACGGCTACGGCCGGCCGGACGTGGACCGGTATGCGGCGCTGTCCCAGGAACGGGCGGCCAAGGCCTGGGCCAACGGCTACTTCGCCCGATCCGTCGTACCGGTGCGCGACCGCAACGGTCTGGTCGTGCTGGACCGCGACGAGCACGTCCGCCCCGGCACCACCGTCGAGTCCCTGGCCGGGTTGGCCCCGTCGTTCGCCGGCATCGGTGATCTCGGTGGCTTCGACGCGGTCGCCCTGCAGCGTTACCACCGGGTCGAGCGGATCAACCATGTCCACACGGCCGGCAACTCCTCCGGCATCGTCGACGGCGCGTCACTGGTCGTCGTCGGCAGCGGCCGGGCAGCCGAACAGACGGGGCTGAACCCGCGGGCCCGGGTGGTGGCCACCGCCGTCAGCGGCGCCGATCCGACGATCATGCTCACCGGGCCGGCCCCCGCCTCCCACAAGGTGCTGGCGGCGGCCGGCATGTCCATCGAGGACATCGACCTGGTCGAGATCAACGAGGCGTTCGCCGCCGCGGTGCTGCGCTTCGTCGACGTCATGGGGTTGGACCTGGATCGGGTCAACGTCAACGGCGGCGCCATCGCGATGGGCCACCCGCTGGGCGCGACCGGGGCCATGATCCTCGGCACGCTGCTCGACGAGCTCGAACGCCGGGACCTCCGCCGTGGCCTGGCCACCCTGTGCGTGGGCGGTGGCATGGGCATCGCAACCATCATCGAGCGCGTGTGAGGGCCGGATGAACGAGACGAGCATGATCCACTGGAACCGCGACGCCGACGGCATCGTCACGCTCACCATGGACGACCCCACCCGGGGTGCCAACACCATGAACGCGGTCTACGTCGAGAGCATGGAGTCCACCGTGGAGCGTCTGGTCGCCGAGCGTGACCAGGTCCGCGGAGTCATCCTGACCTCGGCCAAGAAGACCTTCTTCGCCGGCGGCGACCTCGACGTGCTCCGCCAGGCCACGCCCGAGACGGCGGCCGAGGTCTTCGCGCACGTCGAGCGGGTCAAACGGCAGCTGCGCCGGTTGGAGACGCTGGGCCGGCCGGTGGTGGCGGCGATCAACGGATCCGCGTTGGGTGGCGGCCTGGAGATCGCGCTCGCCTGTCACCGCCGCATCGTGGCCGACGTCCCCCGGCTGGAACTGGGTTTCCCGGAGGTGACGCTCGGGCTGATCCCCGGCGGCGGCGGGATCGTCCGCACGGTGCGGATGCTCGGTCTCGTGACGGCGCTGACCGAGTTGCTGATGCGGGGCCAGCGACCGGGCCCGACCGCCGCGGCCGAGCTCGGCCTGGTCCACGACGTGGTGCCGCCGAGCGAGCTGCTGGCCGCGGCGCGAACCTGGATCCTCGGCGGACCCGAGGCGGTGCAGCCCTGGGACACCCCGGGCTACAAGGTTCCCGGTGGGACTCCCAGGAACCCTTCGCTGGCCCTGTCGCTGCCTTCGTTCCCGGCCAACCTGCGCAAGGAGCTCAAGGGCGCGCCGTACCCCGCACCGCGGGCCATCCTGGCCGCCGCGGTGGAGAGCCTGCAGGTCGACGTCGACACCGCGCTCACCGTCGAGAGCCGCTACCTGGTCGACGTGATGACCGGTCCGGTCGCCAAGAACATGATCAATGCCTTCTTCTTCGACATGCAACAGGTGACCAACCGGCCGCGGCCGCCGGCCCACACCCCACGCGTGGTGACCCGGGTCGGCGTCCTGGGCGCCGGCATGATGGGGGCCGCCATCGCGTACGTCTGCGCCAAGGCGGGTCTCGACGTCGTACTCAAGGACGTCTCGGTCGAAGCGGCCGAGCGCGGCAAGGACTACGCGCGTCGCCTGGTCGACAAGGCGGTCGCCCGCGGCCGGTCCACGTCGGGCAAGGCGGAGGTGTTGCTCGCCCGGATCCACCCGACCGCCACCCCGGCCGACCTCGCCGGCGTCCAGGTGGTCATCGAGGCGGTGTTCGAGGACCCCACCCTCAAGCGACGCGTCTTCGCGGAGATCCAGGACGTCGTCGCTTCCGGCGCGTTGCTCGCGTCCAACACCTCGACCCTGCCGATCACCGAGCTCGCCCGCGGTGTCGCCCGTCCGACCGACTTCATCGGGCTGCACTTCTTCTCGCCGGTCGACCGGATGCCCCTGGTCGAGATCGTCAAAGGCGAACGCACCAGCGACGAGACGGTCGCCCGCGCTCTCGACCTCGTGGCCCACCTCCGCAAGACCCCGATCGTCGTCAACGACAGCCGCGGGTTCTTCACCAGCCGCGTGATCGGTACGTTCACGAACGAGGGTCTCGCCATGCTGGCCGAGGGCGTCCATCCCGCGTCCGTCGAGCAGGCCAGCAGCCAGGCGGGATATCCGGCGCCCGTGCTGTCCCTCATGGACGATCTCACGCTCACCCTGCCTCGACGGATCCGGCAGGAGACGGCCGAGGCGGTGCGGGCCGCCGGCGGCAGCTGGCACCAACATCCGGCCGACATCGTCATCGACCGGATGATCGACGAGTTCGACCGACGTGGTCGATCCTCGGGCGCCGGCTTCTACGACTATGACGAGTCCGGCAAACGGATCGGGCTGTGGCGGGGATTGGTCGAGCACTTCGTCCGAGGCACCGATATCCCGTTCACCGACATGCAGGAGCGCATGCTCTTCGTCGAGGCGCTCGAGTCCGTCCGCTGCCTCGAGGACGGCGTGGTGACGACCGTCGCCGACGCCAATGTGGGATCCATCCTCGGCATCGGGTTTCCCGGCTGGACCGGTGGCGTTCTGCAGTACGTGAACCAGTACGCCGGCGGGTTGCCCGGGTTCGTCAAGCGGGCGGCGGAACTGCACGAGCGCTATGGTGACCGGTTCGCCGCCCCCGACCTACTCCTGGACATGGCGGCACGCGGGGAGCAATTCCGCTAGCGGGCATCGCCGCACGCGTCGAGGGCGCCGTCAGCCGACGCCCCGCCACCGCCTGCCCACTCACATTTATACATCTCAATATTTGATGCTCTCGAACTCTTGTGACCGTACGAGCGGTGTGCTGTGATGTGATGTGAATGAAACACAGTGACACGTCCCGTTTCACCGTAACAGTCGAACGCGATGCTCCCCGGGCCGACGAGGAGGAACGGAGGAGGAGTCGAGTATGGACAAACTGAGCAGGCGCGGCCTTCTCGTCGCCGGAGGCGCGCTGGGCGCCCTCGGATCCCTGGGTGTCGCCGCACCCGCCCGGGCGTGGACCTGGTCGCCCAGCGGCTCGGTGGCCGGCGCGGGAGCGGGCGCGGACCCGCGGTGGGTGTGGGACCCGGAAGCCGACCCGCTGGTCGCCTCCCTCATCGACCGTGGCGCCGTCCCGGGAGTCAACCAGCTGCTGCGTACCTGGACCAGGAACGCGCAGCCGCTGCCCGCGGGCCTGCCGGCCGACCTGCGGGACTTCATGGAGTACGCGCGACAGATGCCCGCCTGGGCCGACCCGGACAAGCTGGCGACAGCGGTCCGCTTCAACGACAAGCGCGGACTCTACCTCGGCGTGCTGTACGGGTTCGCCAGCGGCATGATGAGCACCGCCATCCCGAGAGAGGCACGTGCGGTCTACTACTCCCAGGGCGGCGCGGACATGAAGGACCGCATCGCCAAGACCGCCAAGCTCGGTTACGACATCGGCGCCCGCGACGCGTACCTGCCCGACGGCGAGATGATCGTGACCTGCGTCAAGACCCGGCTGGTCCACGCGGCCGTGCGCCACCTGCTGCCACAGTCCCCGCGCTGGGAGGGCGCCGCGGACGAGGAGATCCCGATCAGCCAGCGCGACATGATGGTCACCTGGCACAGCCTGCCCACCACCGTCATGCAGAAGCTGACCGCCTGGGGGGTGCCCATCCCCGCCGACGAGTCCGACGCCTTCCTGCACTCGTGGCAGGTGTGCGCGCACATGCTGGGGATCAAGGACGAGTACATCCCGGCGACGTGGGCCGAGGCCAACTCACAGTCCCGGCAGATCCTGGACCCGGTGCTGGCGCCGACGAACGAAGGTATCGCGCTGGCCGACATCCTCCTCAGTCTCGGAGAGCCCATCGACGCCGGCATCCTCACCAAACCCATCCTCGGCTCCTTCACCCGCTTCCTGCTCGGCGACCAGATCGCCGGGTGGCTACGCATTCCGCGGGAGCCGCTCTGGGACACGCTCCTGCGCACAGCCTGGGGACCGTTCGTCCTCGTCCGCGAAGGACTGCTCCCGTTCCCGTTGGCCCCGGCCGCCTACTGGCTGTTCGAGGAGTTCCTGCGCAGGGCCGCGCTCATCTTCCTGAACGAGGGCTGGCCGATCAGCATCGAGATTCCGACCGCGAACCGCCCGTCCTGACCGTCGATCGTCGAGGAGTCCCGCAATGACGGAAGTAAGCAGGCGCAGGGTGCTGCTCACCGGAAGCGCGTTGGGCGCGGCGTCCGTGCTCGGCGTGGCGACACCCGCGTGGGCGTGGATCTGGTCGCCCACGGGCTCGGTCGCGGGCTCCGGCACCGCCGCCGACCCGCGCTGGGTCTGGGACCCGGAGGCCGACCCCGTGGTCGCCTCGCTGTACCAGCGCAACCTCGTCGCGCAGGTGAACGACCTCCTGTGGAACTGGAACCGCAACGATCAGCCCCTACCGGCCGGGCTGCCGGCAGATCTCGTCGACTTCATCGAGCAGGCGCGTGCACTCCCGCCCTGGGCCGACCGCGCCAAGCTGGAACTCGCGGCCCAGTTCAACCAGTCCCGAGGCCTCTACCTCAATCTGCTCAACGGCGTGGGCGGCGGCATGCTGAGCACGGCCATCCCGAAAGAGGCGCGGGCGGTGTACTACTCGGCCGGCGGCGCCGACATGGAGGACCGGGTGGCCAAGACGAGCATCCTGGGGTTCGCCGTCGGCGACCTGAACGCCTACCGGCCCGACGGCGACTGCGTCGTCAACGCCGTGAAGACGCGGCTGGTGCACGCGGCGGTGCGGCACCTACTGCCGCAGTCTCCCCATTGGAACGGTGAGATACCGATCAGCCAGACGGACATGCTCGTCACCTGGCACACACTGCCGACGTTCGCGATGCGCAAGATGCGGGAATGGCGGGTCCCGATCACCTCGGCGCAGTCCGAGGCGTACCTGCACGTGTGGCAGGTGACCGCGCACCTGCTCGGCATCAGGGACGAGTACATCCCAGCCACGTGGGACGCCGCCAACGCCCAGTCGGACGTCGTCCTGCCGCCGAACATGGGCCCCACCCCGGAAGGTGTCGAGCTGACCGACATCCTCCTCGGCCAGCTTGCCGATCAGACCAGCCTCGGCACCGGCGCGAGTCGGTCGCTCGTCAACGCGCTCGCCCGGTATCTGGTCGGGGACCAGGTCGCCGCCTGGGACGGCATTCCCCGCGAACCGGTCTGGACGCCGCTCCTCGAGAATGCCTGGCCAATTCTGGTGCGCTTCCGGGAAGGATTGATCCCGCTGCCGCTGGTGCCACAGATCGCCTGGGTCATCGACGAGGCGCTCCGGCGCTACATCCTCTTCTACCTCACCAAGGGTGAGGAGACGAAGATCGTCATGCCGTTGACCAACCGGCCGACCTGACAGGCAACGAGATGGACGTGCCCGTCCCACGGCGACGCTTCCTCGGGTACGTGCTCGCGGCCCCCACGTTGCTGGCGGCCGCCGAGCTCGGCCTGGCCACCGAAAGCGCCTCCGCCGGTGCGGCCCCGTCACCGGAGCTGACGGACCTGGTCGACCTCAACGACCTGATGACCGTGGCAGCGCTGCCGACCTCGGGTCTCATCGCGGTCCAGGTCAACCAGGACGGCACGGTGTCCTTCGCACTCCCCCGGGCCGAGGTCGGGCAAGGCATCACCACGTCGACCGCGATGCTGATCGCCGAGGAGCTACAGGTACCAGTGGACCGGGTACGGGTCACCCTCGCCGACGCCCGGCCAGAGCTGCTGTTCAACCAGCTCACCGGCGGATCGAACACCACCGTAGCCACCTACACACCGATCCGGGTCGCGGCCGCGGTCGCCCGACAGCGGCTGCTCGACGCAGCGGCACGCCAACTCGGCACCGCGTCCCGGGACCTGTCGCTGCGGGCCGGAGCGATCATCGACCGCTCCGGCCGCGGCATCGACATCGGCGCGCTCGCCGCGGCGGCGGCAAGCGCCCGGACCCTGCCGATGACGGTCGAGCTCACCGCCCGAGAGCGCTTCACCGTCATCGGCACGCCGCGCAACCGGGTCGACGCGCGCGACGCGGTGACCGGCCGAAAGATGTTCGCCATGGACCTCACCGTGCCGAACGCCCAACCGACGATGGTGTGTCGCCCACCGACGATCAACGGCAGGGTCGGCTCGGTGGCCAACCTGAGCGACGTCCGCGCGATGCCGGGTGTCACGGATGTCGTGGTGATCTCCACCGGGGTCGCGGTGCGCGCCGCCACGTTCGGGCAGTGCATCGACGGCGTACGCGCGCTGCGCGTCACCTGGATGCCCGGCACCGCGGAAGGAAAGTCCGACCAGTCGGTCCTGCGCGAACTGGAAGCCGCGGAGCTGCCGCTCGGGCCGCGGCCCCCTACCTCCGTTGTCGAGGCCAGGTTCACGTTCCACTTCCGGAGCAACAGCGCGCTGGAGCCCAACTGCGCGATCGCCGACGTGCGGGCCGACCGGGCCGAGATCTGGGCCGCCCTCAAGTCGCCGATCGTGGCGCAGCAGACCATCGCCTCGAAGCTGGGCCTGCCGGTCAACCGGGTCACCGTGCACGTGACGGAAGGCGGTGGTTCGTTCGGCCGCAAGCTGTTCTTCGACGCGGCACTGGAAGCCGCCGAGGTGTCCAGGGCGATCGGGAAGCCCGTCAAGCTCATGTGGCACCGCGCCGACGACTCCCGGCAGGGCCGCACCCATCCGATGGCGTTGTCGCGGGTCCGGGTCAGCCACATCGGCGACGCCGTGCTCGGCTACACCCAACGCCACACCAGCGTCGCCACCGACCTCAGCCATGGACTCGGCGAGATCATCACGGCCTTCGCGGCCCGGCTCCCGGTCGGCGACATCGGGTTCTCCGAGACCTTCTTCCTGCTCAGCCAGAACATGCCCTACCACGTCGGCGCCGACAGCCGGCTGCTCAACGAAACCGACAAGGGCTTCAACACGGGCAGCATGCGCAACGTCTACTCGCCCGACGTCGCCTGCGCCCGCGAACTCGTCGTCGACCAGCTCGCGGCGCGGCGCGGCCGGGACGCCTACCAGTTCCGCCGGGCGTACCTGCGGGACGACCGGGCGCGAGCGGTGCTGGCGACGGTCGCCGAAGCCGGCGGCTGGGGCCGGTCCATGCCGGCCCACACCGCACAGGGCATCGCCGTGCACGCTGAGTACAAGTCGGTCAGCGCGGTGCTGGTGGAGATCGACTGCCGTCCCGAGACAGTCGACCGGCCGATCCGCGACGGGGTGGCCGGCCCCCGCGTCACGAAGGTCGTCCTCGCCGTCGACGTCGGTCTGGTCGTCAACCCGCGCGGCCTGGAAGCACAGATGATGGGCGGCATCATGGACGGGATCGCGCTCGCGCTGACGTCGAGCCTCCACCTGCGCGACGGACACTTCCTCGAAGCCAGCTGGGACAACTACTTCTACACGCGACAGTGGAACACACCGCACGTCGTGCAGATCATCGTCATGCCCAGCACGGCGGACCAGCCCGGTGGCGCCGGCGAGCTAGCGGTTGCCCCCGCGATGGCCGCGGTCGCCTGCGCCTACGGTCGCGCCACCGGGACGATGCCGACGACCTTCCCGATCAACCACGGCACCCTCTCGTTCACCCCCATGCCGACCGTCCCGCCCATCCCGGCGTCGCCGACCGACGGTCTGGACGACGCTCGCTGAATCGTCACGCGACAGAAGGAGACCGCAGTGCCAGAGCACACCTTCATGCTGAATGGCGTGCGGGTCACCGTTGACGTTGCCGGCGACGTGCGCCTGCTGTGGGTGCTGCGGGACGTCCTCGGCGTCACCGGGCCGAAGTACGGCTGCGGCGTCGACGTCTGCAAGGCGTGCACCAGCCACCTCAACGGCAAGGCGTTTCGCCCCTGTTCGGTTCCGGTCGGTGAGCTGCGGCCGGACGACGAGGTCACGACCATCGAAGGCCTGCCGGCCACCGTGGGCCGGCCCCTGCACCCGATGCAGGAGGCGTGGATCGACCACGACGTCGTCCAGTGTGGATACTGTCAGCCCGGCCAGATCATGGCAGCGGTGGACCTGGTCCGGAGGGTCGCGGCCGAAGGCCGCGCGATCACCGACGCGGATTTGGACGGCATCCGCAACATCTGCCGCTGCGGCACGTACTCGCGGATCCGCGAAGCCGTCAGGGCCGGCGCCCGCAATATGTGAAGTCTCCGGCTTCGACACCCATCAACCGGCTTGGACGGCGCTGGCTCTCACGCTCCCGCGATGCCGCAGTAGGCGAGGATCGTGCGGGCGTAGATCTCCGCGGCCTCGTGGACGGCGTCCGCTCGGACGAACTCGTTCGGGCCGTGGCAGTGGGTGAGGATCCCTGGACCGAGCGACGGCAACGTGGGGATCCCGGCCGCCTCGAACCACGGCGCGTCTGTCGTGCCCGGGAAGACCGACAGCGGCGGCGGCGCGCCGAGGACCGCGCCGGTCGCCGCGACCGCGGCCGCGACCAGCGGGTGGTCGACCCGGATCTCGGCGCTCGGGATCCAGGCGAGGACGTCGTCGAAGACGATCTTGGCGCCGGCGGCGCGGGCCCAGCCGTCCAGGAGCGACCGCACGTCGGCCTCGGCCATGCCGGGCACGGTGCGCAGGTCGCA